>JBOFPL010000116.1:0-17206 GCA_051659885.1 Cellulosilyticaceae bacterium | reverse complement strand
TCAATCACACCTATTTTTCTTTTAAAAATAAGCTATTTAATTTAATTTATAGTATAATAGACAGTAAATACTAATGACGAGGTGAAGAGACATGTTTGAAGTACAAGAATTACACACAGAAGATAAAAAATCCTTTTATGAACTCGTATTGAAGCAGTTAGAGGCTTTAATAGAAGGAGAAAATGATACAATTGCTAATTTGGCTAATGCATCGGCATTACTTAATCAAGTATTAGATCGTATTAATTGGGTTGGATTTTACTTAATGAAAGGAGATGAATTAGTATTAGGACCATTCCAAGGAAAAGTGGCATGTGTGCGTATAAAAATAGGTAGAGGGGTATGTGGTACTGCTGTAGCAGAAGATCAAACACAAGTTGTTAAAGATGTGCACGCTTTTCCAGGACATATAGCTTGTGATAGTGCGTCTAATTCAGAAGTGGTTATTCCTATGCATGGAAAAGGAAGAATTGTAGGGGTATTAGATATTGATAGTCCAATAAAAGAAAGATTTGATGAAGTAGATGCGTATTATTTAGAGCGAGTAGTAAAAATATTAGAAGAAAAATGTACATGGTAGAACAATTAATCTAACTAAGGAGGAAAGGAAGATGAGAGTTGGGATTATATCAGATACACATGGAGTGCTTAATCCACAAGTAGTCCATTGGCTAGGAGATTGTGAAGCAATCTTACATGCAGGAGATGTAGGGGCTAAAGAAGTCTTAGATGAATTAAAAAAAATAGCGCCGGTATATGTAGTAAAAGGAAATAATGATACAGCAGAATGGGCAAAAGAACTCCCAGAGCGATTAGTTGTAACCTTAGCAGATTACAAGATATTTATCGTACATGATAGTAAAGAATGTAATGGTTCTAAAGAGTATGATATAGTCGTTTCAGGGCATTCGCATAAACTTAAAATTAGTCAAGAAGGTAGACAGCTTTATATTAATCCAGGAGCTTGTGGTAAAAAGCGCTTTAATCTTCCTTTGACGATAGTGAAGATGGATTTAGACGAAAATCAACAATTAAGTATACATTACTTATAAATTAAAAGACTTCCTAGGTGGATAGGAAGTCTTTTTTTCTCTTAAAAATGCTATTTGACATTAAGAAGTTTATTGTCAAATGTGAGTACATCAATAGTATTGCCATAACTATCATAGGTTATACTTACTTCATCTCCAACTTGTGTGAGAGGAACTTCTTTAGAAATAGAAGAAGTAACAATAAATGCATAATCTGAAAGGCTATCTAAAGTGAAGTAGTAGTAGGTATTACCATTTTGTACGTCGCTATTAAATCGTGTAATAACACCTGTAGCAGATAAAGTATCAGTAGAACTACTGATATTGATTGAATTACCTTGAGAAGAAAGAGCTTCTTTGTAACTACGCAGAGCGTCTTGTTTTGTTTCACCAAGTCCGAGTAAACTAAAATCTTCAACAGATACAAAGGCAACCATTTTGATGAGACCAGCCTTGTCTTTTAAGGACATGACATAAGTGGGGTTTCCAAAAATATTGTACATAACGGGGAAGGTAGCCTTATACCCTTTTTCTTGAACTTTACCTTCAGCAGAACGCATAGCGGCAAGCTCTGTAGCACCAGGTTGTTTGTAAAGTTTAGTCTCTTTTGTACGCGTATCAACTAACATAAAACCGATAGTAGATTCGTCAGCCCCTGAAGAAGTCATACCTGTGTACCAATAAGATTTGCCATCTTCCCCATAAACTAGAGAAGTACCTGGAGTAGGAACCAACACGCCTGCTTCTGCAATTACAGAGTTAAGAAAGCCATCTACGTAAAGGCCCCAATCACTTAATTGAGTTTCGATAAAATCCATTGGTTGGATGCGGTCAATCCAGCTAGGAGCTTCTGTAATAGAATAACTAGCTATTTCACCAGTAGAGGCGTTAACAGTTGCGATACCAATAGCATCCGCACCTCCAAATCCCACTTTGTGCTCATAGAGGCTAACAACCCAATAAGGTAATCCTTGATCATCGATTTCGAAAGTAAAGTCTGTTAAACCTACATTTATAAAGCCGTTAGTATAGAGGTGTCTAGCTAAATCTTGATGAAGATAAGCATCTGGTTGATAAACGATGCGAACAGGTTCTTCATTAAGGCTTTGAACGAAGCTTACATCTTGTGGATTAGTAGCAGAAACTTTAATATATCCAGTTGTTCCTTCTAGGTTCGTGAGCCATTTAATGAGGTCTCTATGTACTAGAGGTGCAACCCAATAAAGTTCACCATCAACACTTTGGATATGAAATTCACCGAGTTGAGAAACACTACCTAGACCAGGAATTTCACCCATTTTTTTGTCGCCAAGACGCATAGCTGTTTCTTTGTCTACTAAACGAATGTCTTCGACACTTACAGGACTAATATCAGCGGTAAAATCACTTTCTATTACTTCACCAATAAGTGCTCTATAGGTATTAGCGTGTAAAAGTGGTGAGGAAGTAATAAAAGGTGCAACGATAACAATAGCACCTAGGACAGCTGCAATAGTAAAATTGAATTTAGCCATTTTAGGAATTGATAAAACATTATTTTTATCAATACAAAGTGCGCCTGAAATTAAAAAGAAACCTATAAATACAACATAAAATGAAGTGAAATCAGGCCTTAGAACAGGTAATTCTACATAGGCGAAAAGTGCAACACCTAAAATAGCTGTGATATAAGCTAAAATACTTTTTTTCATTATAATCTCCTTTAAATAAAATATAAAATTAGTATGACACTATCAAGCAGTAACTTCAAGAAATATTATAATAAAAGAATATATAGAAAATATATAAAAGGGGCTAATTAGCCCCTTAAGTTTTGAATTTACTCATTTAAAAGTGTTCTGATAAATTTGTAAAGCTGTATAATAAGCGTAGGTACAAAGGCAAGGCCATAGATCCAACCAATATGACCCAATGTAAGTGGGGCAATCTCAAAAAGATGAGTAAGGCCTGGGATGAATAGGACACTATTGAGGAAGAATAAGCCTAAAATAAAGGCACCAAGACTATATTTATTTGAAAATAGACCAAGATGAATAATTGATTTTTTGCCTCTACAATTGAATCCGTGGAAAAGTCTAGCTAAACAAAGTGTAGCAAAAGCCATTGTACTTGCAAGAGGGGCACCACCATCAGATAAACCAATATGGTAGGCTATGAGTGTAAAGCAACCGATGATAGAACCTTCTACTAAAATACGAAGTAGAAAATCTTTAGTTAAAATAGGTTCTTTAGGATTACGTGGTTTAGACTTTAATAAGTCACTATCAGAAGCTTCCATACCAATAGCGATAGCAGGTAAACTATCAGTTAGTAGGTTGATAAAAAGTAAATGTACAGGAGCAAATGGTGCGGGTAAAGCAAGAAGAGAAGTATAAAGAACAGAAAGAATACCGGAAGTATTGCCTGAAAGGAGGAATTTGATAGCATTCTTAATGTTTTTGTACACATTACGACCATTAGCAATTGCTTTTACAATTGTTGCGAAGTTGTCATCTGTTAGAATCATAGCGGCTGCATCTTTTGAAACTTCTGTACCTGTAATACCCATAGCGATCCCGATATCTGCTTTTTTGAGTGCAGGGGCATCATTTACACCATCACCTGTCATGGCAACAATTTTTCCTTTTCTTTGCCATGCATTAACAATACGAATTTTGTGTTCAGGAGAAACTCTGGCATAAACAGCAATGTGTTCAAGGCGACTATCAAGTACTGCATCACTCATTTGATCAAGTTCAACACCATCTACTGCTTCGTCAGAGCCTTCTAAAATTCCAATTTCTTTCGCGATAGCAGATGCGGTTACTTTATGATCCCCTGTAATCATAATAGGTTTAATACCTGCTAATTTAGCATCATGAACTGCAACTTTTGATTCTGGGCGTGGTGGATCAATCATAGAAACAAGACCTAAGAAAGTATACTCATACTCATCAGTTAAAGTAAGGGGATGTTCTTTGTCTATTTGTTTATAAGCAAAAGCAAGCACTCTGAGACCGTTAGAAGAAAGTTGCATATTCGTATCAAGAATTTGTTGTTTATCCTCTAGCTTTAAAGGTTTTACACCTTCAGATGTTAAAATCCTACAACTACGATCCAATAGGACATCAAGTGCCCCTTTAGTGAACATAATAAGTTCGTTGTCAATAGAGTGAAGTGTACTCATAAGTTTACGATCAGAGTCAAAAGGAATTTCACTCAATCTTTCAAACTTAAGACGGAGGTCAATTTCATTAACATTTAAGCGATGTCCCCAATTAGTGAGTGCTACTTCAGTCGGATCGCCAATTTCATTACCAAAAGCAGAAGTTGCATCATTTGCAAGGATAGCATTGTAAAGTAGATATTGATGAGATTTCTGTGTTAGATCTAGGGATTCCCCTTCGAGCAAAGTATGATTAACATAGATTTTTTGAGTAGTCATCTTATTTTGAGTAAGTGTACCTGTCTTATCAGAACAAATGATAGAAACAGAACCTAAACTTTCTACTGCACGGAGTTCTTTGATAATAGCATTTTCTTTAGCCATTTTTTGGGTGCCAAGTGCTAAAACGATAGTAACAATAGAACTTAATGCTTCGGGAATGGCTGCTACTGCAAGGGCTACAGCAAACATAAGGGAATCAAGTATAGGCATTGAACGATAGATGCTTAAACCAAAAACAATAAAACAAATAACTAGGATAATCATAGCTAGCTTTTTACTAAAATCATCAAGGCTAACTTGGAGAGGAGTCTTCTTTTGCTTGGTTTGATTCATTAAATCAGCAATTTTACCCAGCTCTGTTTGCATACCTGTAGCGGTAATAAGGATAAGTGCACGACCATAGGTAACTAAGGAACCAGAGAAAACCATATTTTTTTGGTCACCTAAAGGAACATTATCCTTAGAAATAATATCGACAAATTTATTAACACTTTCAGATTCACCAGTTAGAGAACTTTCATTGACTTGTAAAGAAAAATTTTCAATGATACGCCCATCAGCGACAATAAGATCCCCAGCCTCTAAAAGGACAATATCACCTGGAACTACTTCAGAAGAAGGAAGGGAGAGTGTTTTACCATCACGTATGACTTTTGCGGAGGGAGCTGAGAGTGCTTTGAGGCTATCTAGAGATTTTTCAGCTTTAAAGTGTTGGACGGTACCTAAAATGGCATTCAGAAGAATAACAGCAAAGATAACAAGTGTGCTTTCTAGATTACCGGATAGCATAGAGATAATAGCGGCAGTAATAAGAATGATAACTAGTAGATCTTTGAATTGCTCTAAAAAGACGATGAGTGCGTTTTTCTTCTTTCCCTCTTGAAGGGCGTTAGGTCCATAAGTTTGTAGGTATTCTTTAGCTCTAGAGGAACTAAGACCTTGTAGTGTTACATTAAAATGACTGAGAATTTTTTCTTGCGAGTAGGAAAAATATTTTTCCATAAGATGACCTCCTTAGAATTAGGTGAAATTAGATAATACTTGAGAGAATAAAAAAAGACTTTTAATATTATCTCTATGTGGATAGAAACAATATTAAAAGTCTTGTCACCAAAAAAATATTGGTACATACTACCAGGTTGATAAGACCGCGAATGTTGATAGTATGTTTATAACTACTCCCTCTTAATTAGGAAAATTATTATTTGAATAAACATATACTACACCTTAAAAAAATAAATGTCAATGTTTTTAGAAATATTTTATAATAATAAAAAATAGGTGATTTTATAGAAGAGAATAAGTTAGCTCAGTTGGGTAAATAATAACTTTGAGGTGATGATTATGAAAGATAAAACAACTATGTTAAATCAAGTAGAAAATCAAATAGAGAAATTAGCCGATAAAACTGCTAAGGGTATAAATAAAATGGAATCTAAGGTAATGAGCGGCGGAGAATATATAGAAGAAAAAACCTATAAAGGGGCACATAATTTAGCCAAAGGAACAGAGTCTTTAGTGGAACATGCCTTAGAGGGACTAAATTATATAGAAGGGCAACTGAAACTTAAATAGGAAACCAAGTAAAAGAGTGGACTTTGGTCCACTCTTTTACTTGGTTTCCTATTTGAATTTATGATAGAATAAAGGCGATGAATAAATAAAAAGAGGAGGACTTGGATGGATAATTATTTTTATAAGTGTGAAAAATGTGGGTATGTACACTTGGTGCCAGCGTATTGGATGGCATTTAATCCAGAAGAAATGGTTGAACAAGAACATTTAGATAGAACAACGGGTAAGCAGTGCACAGAAAAACAACTAGAATGGATGCAGGAAGAATAAAATGAAAAATAAACAACTAACTTTTATAAATGTAATAAGACTATTATTTGCAGTAAATATTATCTATTTAATGCTAGTAGGAGAATGGGTTAATGTAATGGCTGTAACAGGGGCCTTAGCTGCTAGTTTCTTTCCTCAAATCATTAAATGGCTTACAAAAATAGAGACTCCAGGGTCTTTTAATCTATTTGGTATAATTTTTATTATATTAAGTCAGTGGGCAGGGACTTATTTAAGAGCTTATGATATCTTTCCCTGGTGGGATGTATTTCTACATGGATTATCAGCAATACTTATTGGGTTATTTGGATTGATTTTAATTGCATGGATTGATAAAAAAGCAGTATTGTTTGAAAATCAGGCATATGGACTAGTGAGCCTTATTGTATTTTTAACAGCCTGCAGTAGTGCAGTTTGGTGGGAAATGTGTGAGTATTGGGGAGACACTTATTTGGGCACGAATGCACAATTAGGAAGCTTAGTAGATACGATGGAAGATATGATTATTTGTGTAGTAATAGGGTTAGTATTTTCAGGATATCTTTACTATACATTAACTAAAAAGAAAGAAAGTTATTTAGCGCAAGAAGCAACTAACTTTATAGATAAAAATAAAAAGCAAGATGTATAGGCACTAGCTGGAAAATACTTGCTTATAATAATAGTAGTATTATTATAAGGGGGGCTAGCATGTTAAATTGTGCAAAAGCTATCTCAAATAAGAAATTGATTTTGATAGTTGTAGTAGGAGCTCTGTTACTAGGTGAGTATATAGATGATGAAGATCAAGAATTAATAGGAAATTTGTTGTTAATAGTAGGGCAAATTTTGATTACATTAGCGCTATAAATGAGTTTATATATGAAAATGAGCTATAAAACTAATAAGAAATTTAGTTTTATAGCTCATTTTTAGTTGGGGTTAATTGTTATTAAACATAAGGTAGGCCCTTGATGGAATTGTTTAAAAAATAAGATGCGCAATAAATGCAATTACCGGTAAAGTAATCAGTGTACGTTCAATAAAGATAATGAATAATTCTTTAAGAGAAACTGGGATTTTAGAACCGATAAGTAGGGCGCCTACCTCAGATAGATAAATAAGCTGTGATACTGAAACACAAGCGATAACAAAACGGGTCATATCACTTGCGATGCTACCCGACATAATAGCTGGTAATAACATATCCGCAAAACCTGCTACAAGTGTTTGTGATGCAGCAGCAGCTTCAGGAATACCTAATACTGCAAGGACAGGATAAAATGGTAAGCCTAAAATCTTAAAGAATGGCGTATATTCTGCCACAATAAGAGCCATAGTTCCTACGGCCATAACAATTGGAATAACAGCAAACCACATATCTAATACATTTTTAAATCCATCTACAAAAATATTGTGGAAGAGATGTTGACCGTGTGCTTTTTCAACTGCTTTAGTTATTCCGTGAGAAAATGTGTTATAGCCTTTAGGGATTGTATCACTTTCCGTGCGTGGTGTGCCATCAAAGAAGATATCACGTTTTTTACGCAGTGGATAAAGTTTTGGAACAACAATAGCAGCCACGATACTTGCTAAAGTAACTGTAAGATAGAATGGAATAAACATATGTGGTAAACCTACAGTATCAATAATAACTAAACTAAAAGTAATAGATACTAAAGAGAATGTCGTACCAATTACACAGGCTTCTCTTTCTGTATAAAAACCTTCTTCATATTGCTTACTTGTAAGCAGTACACCAATCGTACCATCACCTAACCAAGATGCAATACAGTCGATTGCAGAACGTCCAGGTAGATTGAAAATTGGACGCATGAGTTTAATAAGTAGTGAACCTACAAATTCTAATAGACCAAAATTAAGTAATAGAGGTAAGAATAATCCAGCAAATAAGAAAACAGAAAATAAGATAGGAAGTAGACTATAGAGTACCATACCACCAGTATTTTCAGACCAAATTGCTTCAGGACCCACAGAAAAAATAGAGCAGATTACAAAAACAACTGCTAAAATTCTAATGACTACCCAAAGTGGAGTAACATTTAAAAGCGTATTTAAAAAGTGGTTTTTTAGTGTAAAATCAGGAATGTTACGCCCCATAAACTTAACGATTAAAGTTGCAATGCCAGTAATAGAAATAATAGCCAGAATAACATAAGGTAGCAAGTTAACAAACGTTGATTGAAGCCAACCTGACAAAATTGCTACGGGAATAGTAATTTCTCCATTATAAGCAATTGGAGTCATGAATAAGAAAACGCCAATAATAGAAGGAATTAAGAACTTCAGGATATCTAGTAATGTATATTTATGATGTTTTTTTGTTTCGTTTTTTATAGAATTCATCTTTTTAATCTCTCCTTATACATTTATGTAAATAATTATGCACTACTAATTATATAGGGAGTAGGGCTAAAAAGCAATGAGAATTTTACATAAATATGCGGTTTATTAAATAAATAAGCATTTACAGAAGAAAAAATCTATAATGCTTATAAAATATATAATAAAATTATCTACTTTACAAGGATAAGGGCATATGTCATCATATAAAAAGAGGTGATTAAACATATGATTTTAGTATCAGTAGAAAATATTAGCAAAATTTATGGAGAAAAAGTAATTTTTGATAACCTATCTTTTAGTATAAATAATCTAGAAAAAATAGGTTTAATTGGTATAAATGGAACGGGAAAAACAAGTCTACTTAAAATTTTAGCAGGATTAGAAGTAACAGATAAAGGTGAAATCATTACATCTAATGAACTGATGGTAGAATACCTACCTCAAAACCCAGTTTTTGAAGATGATAATACAGTTTTAGAGCAAGTCTTTAGAGGAGAGTCAAAGGTAATGAAAGTGCTGAGGGAGTATGAGCAAACCTTATTTGGGTTAGAACAGAATCCGTCAGATGAAAATTTAACCAATAAATTGATTCAATTAGGGACACAGATGGATGCAGTAGATGCATGGCAACTTGAAAGTGAAGCTAAGGCGATTTTGACTAAATTAGGGGTTAATAATTTTAGTGATAAAGTAGGTACACTTTCAGGTGGGCAACGTAAGCGTATTGCTTTAGCTGGCGCGCTGATTAGACCTTGTAATTTATTAATATTAGATGAGCCTACTAACCATTTAGATAATGACACAATAGATTATTTAGAAGAACTATTAAAAAATAAAAAGTGTGCACTATTAATGGTAACACATGATAGATATTTTCTCGATCGTATAACCAATAAAATTATTGAGTTAGATGAAGGGAAAGCTTATAAATATGAAGGAAACTATGCAAAGTTTCTAGAATTAAAAGAGCAAAGAGAAGCGATTGATAAGCGTATGCGAGAAAAAGAAAGAACCCTTTTTAAACAAGAATTAGAGTGGATGAGAAAAGGTGTAGAAGCTAGACGTACTAAGCAAAAAGCTAGACAGGATAGATTCTATGAGCTAAAAGAGGGGATGACATCTAAACAAGATGAAAAGCTAGAAATTGCACTATCTACATCTAGACTAGGGAAAAAGATCTTAGAGATAAAAGGTGTAAGTAAGAATTTTGGAGACAAGGTATGCCTAAAAGATTTTGAATACGTATTAGTTAGAGAAGATCGTATTGGGATTATCGGGAAAAATGGGATTGGTAAATCAACACTACTTAATATTTTAAATGAGGAAATCCTTCCTGATAGTGGGACGATTGAAAAGGGAGAGACGGTACGTATTGGTTATTATTCTCAAGAGAATAAAGATATGGATGAAAAACTGAGAGTGATTGACTATATTAAAGAAAAGGCTGAGTATGTAAAACTAGCTGATGGAACATCTGTATCGGCTTCAAAAATGCTTGAACGATTCTTATTCCCACCCCATATGCAGTATGCACCTATAGGGAAATTATCAGGAGGAGAAAGACGCAGGCTGTATCTATTAGGGGTATTAATGAATGATATTAATGTTTTGTTACTAGATGAGCCAACAAATGATTTGGATATACAGACGCTTCAAATTTTGGAAGAGTATATTGATGGGTTTGATGGCCCTGTTATCGCTGTATCACATGATCGTTACTTTTTAGATAAAATAGCAGATAAAATATTTGCGTATGAAGGCGATGGGAAGATTACTCATTATCCAGGGAATTATAGTGATTATTATGAGAGACAAAAAGAGTGTATAGAACAACAAGTAATAGCGATGCCAAAAGAAAAAAAAGTAGTAGAAAAGCCGAAACAAGATAATCGTGTGAAATTTACTTATAAAGAGAAAATGGAATATGAAAGTATAGAAGCAGATATTGAAAAGTTAGAAGAGAAGCTTGAAACTATAGAGGCAGATATGACTAAACATGCTAGCAATTATGGCAAGCTTAATGAATTAACACAAGATAAAGAAACGATAGAAGCAGAATTAGAATATAAAATGGAAAGATGGGAATACTTATCTGAATTAGCTGCGCAAATGAAATAAAAATGTCAGAGATAGTATAAAATTTAATTCATGTTTATCAAAAAAGTGAATGAAAATAGAGCAATAAAAAAGAACGTCTTTTGAAGACGTTCTTTTTTTGTTGCTAGATTAAACTGATAATAAGTATTAAAATGACTGGTGGAACTGCATATTTCAGAATATTATTGAATAACAATCCTTCTTTTGAGTTAAAGATACCACCAGAAGAGAGTTCTTTTTCAAGATGATGTGTTTGCCATGCCCATGTAGCAATAACAGCAGTGAGGGCACCTACACCAGGAATAGTAATATTATTAGTGATGTAATCTAATACACCAAAGATTGTCATGCCGCCAAGTTGGATAAAAGCCAAAGGACCTTCACCAAGGACATTAATAAGTGTGCCAACTAGAACTGCAGCCATGCTAACGATAGTTGCTTTTTTTCTTGTCCAGTTAAGCTTTTCACATACTACAGTAATGATAATCTCAGCCATAGAGATCAGAGAAGTGATTGCTGCAACAATAACGAATAAGAAGAACAGCGTACCAAACCATCTACCACCTGGCATTTGAGTAAAGACTAATGGTAAAGATTTAAATAAAAGTGATGGACCTGCAGTTGGGGAACCGCCGTATGTAAATACAGCAGGGAAAATGAGTAATCCTGAAAATAAAGCAATAAGTGTATCTGCTACAACAACTTGACGAGATAAACTGCGTAAGTTTTGATCTTTTGGAATATAGCTACCGTAAGTAATAAGTAGCCCCATACCTAGACTCAATGAGAAGAATGCTTGACCAATGGCAGCGATAACAGTACCAGTTGATAATTCGCTAAAATCTGGTTTGAATAAGAACTCAATAGCTGTGCCAAATCCATCTAATGTCATAGAATAACCAATAAGAGCAATAAAGATGACGAATAAAATAGGCATTAAGATTTTTGAGTATTTTTCTACCCCTTCCTTAATTCCAGATAAGTTCACATAACCAGTGAATACAACAGCTAGAATCGCACCTAGGATAGGCCAAATAACGGACGCATTCATGCTAGCAAAGACTTGATCAAAGTGAGCGGTTACTTCCATGTTAGCAGGAATATCATAAAGTGCTCCTGATAAAGAAAGACCAAAGTAATAAATAACCCATCCAGCGATCATCGCGTAGAATGTAAAAACAAGGAATACAGTAATTGTTCCGATATATCCAATGATATTAAACTTTTTATTTCCTGTTAATTTACCAAAGGCATCAACTGCGTTTACCCTTGTATGACGGCCGATTGCAAACTCTGTATAAATAAGAGGATACCCAATGAGGATAGTAGCCAATAAATAAATGAAAATAAAAGCACTTCCTCCATTGTCTCCTGCAACATACGGGAATTTCCAAATGTTACCTAACCCAATTGCGGAACCTGCAGCGGCAGCTACAATTCCTAATTTCGATCCAAACGTATCACGTTCTTTCATAATGTTCACCTGCTTTTTGAATTTTTATGTAATCTCTAAAATCATAAAATAGATTATATTTACTTTTGAAAAATTAATCAACATAAAAATCTTAATATTAAATATTAAAATTATTTAGAAAAAAATATTATATAAAGCGTAATAATAGCTACAATTCTAATCTTTTTAGCTAAATACTCTATATTTTTTGATTTGGAATGTGTATAATGAAAAAAGAATGTATTAAGGAGGATGTGCAATGGAAGAAAACTTAACTATGGCTGACCTAATGTCAGAGGTAGATAAAACAATGAAGAGAATTCGTAAGGGAGACATTAAAAAGGCTAAGGTTGTCTCTGTAGAAGAGAATGGGATTGTAACGAATATAGGTTATCATGCAGATGCATTGGTATCTTGGGAAGAGTATGCATATGAAGCAGTTAGCAAGGAAAATGTAAAAGTTGGAGATGAGTTTGAAGTACTTATCCTAAGAATAGATGATGGTGAAGGTAATGTAATAGCGTCTAAAAAGCGTGCTGAATCAGAAGTAGCTTATGAAAACATCGAAAAAATGTTTAAAAATAAGGAGCATTTTACTGTAAAGGTAAAAGAAGTTGTAAAAGGTGGGGTTATAGCATCAATCCAAGGTGTACGTGCATTTATCCCAGGTTCTCAACTTTCTGATACATTCGTAGAAGACTTAGCAAGTTATGTTGGAAAAGATGTAGAAGTTGAAATCATTGAATTTAATCCAAAGGCTAAAAAGCTTGTCTTATCAGGAAGAGCGATTGCAAAAGCAAAAACAGAGTTAGCTAAAAAAGCAAAATTTGAAAGTCTTGTAGAGGGTGAAAAATACCAAGGAACAGTGACTAAACTTATGCCATACGGTGCATTTGTAAATATCGGTGGAGTAGAAGGGTTAGTGCATAATACAGATCTTTCATGGACAAGAATTAAACATCCTTCCGATGTGGTAAAAGAAGGTCAACAAGTACAGGTAACTGTTTTAGGATTAGATAGAGAAAAAGGAAAAATCTCATTAGGCATGAAAGATGTAGCTATGGATCCTTGGTATCTTGAGACAGCTAATCTAGAAAAAGATCAAATTGTGTTAGGAAAAGTATGTAAGTTTATGAGCTTTGGTGCATTTGTTAAATTAAGTGACAATGTAGAAGGGTTAGTGCATATTTCTCAAATTACTGACAAGAGAATTAGTAAACCAGAAGAAGCTTTAGAAATCGGACAAGACGTTAAAGTAAAAGTTTTAAATGTCGATAAACCAAATAAGAAGATTTCTTTAAGCATTATAGCAGTAAAAGAAGAAGTTGAAGAAGATATGTTAACTTACATGAACACAGAAGAAGATCATGGAGCAACAGTAGGGGATGTACTGGGTAGTGCGTTCAAAAATTTATTCAACTAATTGAGTCTATAGAGTAAGAGTGCTTCTTAAATTGGAGAAGCACTCTTATTTTTTTGGAGGAATAAGTACAAAATTGGGACTAAAGAGGGATGAATATGATTAAAAGGCTAAGCAACTGGTTTAAAAGTAAGCGAGAAGAGAAAAAGTATCATATAGTGTATGAAAAAGATAATGTAAATAGATTGTTTGAAGATTTGGAAGCTGCTTATGTGAAAAAGAGCCGAATAAAAAAATATTATAAGAGTTTAGAAGAAAAAGAAGAAATACTTAATCAATATGAAAAATTTCAGCCAGAAGAAATAGAAAAGCTACTTAAATGGCTAAATGAATATAAAAATATTAGTGATAAGATTAAATTTTTACAGGGTAGGCTAATTAGGAACAATAAAGCGCTCTATATTCTTGCTCAATATGAAGATACGCTGCCAGGGCTAATCTCAGAATTAAAGAGCATAGAGCGTAAGGTTAAGGAAAGTGAAAGAGATATCTTTTATCTTCAGGAGGAGAAAACGGAATTACAAAGTGAAAGAGAGTATCTAGTTAGGGGATATAGCTTTTTAAAAGGATTTGGCATAGTAAGTGTTATTATATTGGGTATGGGAACGATTATGAGTTTTGGAGTAATGCAGACATTGAGAGAGGCGATCTGGATATATATGAGTGGATTGGGGTGTCTTTTTATACTCTTATTAGTAGGGTTAATCTATGCAAAAACAAAGATGGAGAAGCAACTAAAGATTAATGAGTTCTTACAACATAAAGCAGTTAAATATAGCAATAAAGCTAAAGTTAGATATTTTCATAATGTAAGATATTTACAATTTTACTTTGAGCAATTAGAGGTTGATAGTGTAGCCAAATTAGAGATGTATCACAATCGTTATCTAAAGAATAAAAAAAATGAAATAGCCTATCGTGAAAATAATAAAGAGCTTATAGTGGTAGAAGATCAAATCTACAAGTTATTTGAAGCAAAACAAATAACTATTGAAAATTTAGAGGGAGTAGAGGATTGGTTACTAGCTCCTAAGAAAATTAAACAAATGAAGGAACTAGTAGAAGAAAAACAGAAAGTAATAGAACAAATGACGGAAATTGAACAGTATGAGCAAACAATTATTGAGCAAATTAATGACTTAGGAGAACAAGAGTCTTATAAAGATATTATTAATGAAAAGAGAAAAGATTATGAGCAACTTACAAAGACACATCTTGACAAAGTAGAACAATGTGCCTAAAATGTAAGGTAATGATAAATTTTATAATAGATGCAATGAAAAAGAGGAGTACTATTAAACTTACACAAAGAGAGAGAGACTATTAGCTGAGAAGTTTCTTGTGAAAAGGAATAGGAAGGTAGCTTTGGAGCACTGTTTCTGAACTTATAGTAGGAAGCAGCGGGTAAGCCCGTTACAGCAGTAGAGAGCCTAACTTGACTGATAAAGTTAGGAATTAAGGTGGTACCGCGAGCTTTTCGTCCTTATTATAGAGGATGAAAGGCTCTTTTTTATTCTCTTCTAGAGGTTAGAAAGGGCGTGAGTGAGTGCAATCAATAGGATTTGTCTTATTTGTGATAGGTGTAGCGATTACTTTTGCAGCTAGACGTATTGTTATGGCAAAAGTAAAGTTAGATGAAGCAGATAAAAATGAAATAGAAATGCTAGCTAGTGGAGCAGTGATTGCTGTTAAGATAGCAGGATTCATTGTAGCTGTCATAGGTTTTCTATTTTTGATGATGTAATTATAAATTAGGGAGGTTTTCAAATGAAACAATTAGAAAAAGTTTATGATCCTAGTATCGTTGAAGAAAGATTATATAAGACTTGGATGGAAAAAGGATATTTCCATGCAGAGGTTGATAAAACTAAAAAGCCATTTACAATTATGATGCCACCACCAAACATTACAGGGCATCTTCATATGGGACATGCATTAGATAATGCAATGCAGGATATTTTAATACGTTATAAACGTATGCAAGGATATAATGCACTATGGATGCCAGGTACAGACCATGCAGCTATTGCTACAGAAGTAAAAATTGTAGAGCAAATGGCTAAAGAAGGTATTCGTAAAGAAGACATTGGACGTGAGGGATTCTTAGAACGTGCATGGCAATGGAAAGACCAATATGGTGGTCAAATTACAGAGCAGCTAAAGAAAATTGGAACATCATGTGATTGGGAAAGAGAAAGATTCACAATGGATGAAGGACTATCTAATGCTGTTCAAGAAGTATTTATTCGTTTACATGAAAAAGGCTATATTTACAAAGGCGCTAGAATTGTAAACTGGTGTCCAGTTTGTCAAACGACTATCTCAGAAGCTGAAGTAGAGCATAAAGAAAGTGATGGGAACTTCTATCACCTAAGATATCCAGTAGTAGGAACAGATGAGTTTTTATGTTTAGCAACAACAAGACCAGAAACATTACTTGGAGATACAGCTGTTGCGGTTAATCCAAAAGACGAAAGATATGCTCATTTAGTAGGGAAAATGCTGAAGTTGCCACTTACAGACAGAGAAATTCCTGTTATTGCAGACCATTATGTAGATATGGAATTTGGTACAGGGGTTGTTAAAATTACACCAGCACATGACCCTAATGACTTTGAAGTAGGAACACGCCACAACTTACCACAAATCTGTGTGATGAATGATGATGGTACAATGAATAATCTTGCAGGAAAATATGCAGGAATGGAACGCTATGAAGCAAGAAAAGCTATGCTTGCAGATTTAGAAGAGCAAGGGTTGCTTATTAAAATTGAACCACATACACACAATGTAGGGACTCATGATAGATGTAAAACGGTTATCGAACCAATGGTAAAAGCGCAGTGGTTTGTACGTATGGAAGAAATGGCAAAACCAGCTATTGAAGCGCTTAAAACAGGAGACCTTAATTTTGTACCAGAGCGTTTTGGAAAAACATATTTACAATGGTTAGAAAACATTCGTGACTGGTGTATTTCACGTCAGTTATGGTGGGGACACAGAATCCCAGCTTATTACTGTTCAGAATGTGGAGAAGTAATAGTAGCACGTAGTATGCCAGAAGCTTGTGCAAAATGTGGGAATACTCACTTAGTGCAAGATGAAGACTGTCTAGATACATGGTTTAGTTCAGCGCTTTGGCCGTTCTCAACACTTGGCTGGCCAGATAATACAGAAGAATTAGATTATTTCTATCCAACAAGTGTACTTGTAACAGGGTATGATATTATCTTCTTCTGGGTAGTACGTATGGTATTCTCAGGAATCGAACAAATGGGTAAAGTGCCATTTAAAGATGTACTCATTCATGGTCTTGTACGTGACTCTCAAGGAAGAAAAATGAGTAAATCATTAGGCAATGGGGTGGATCCATTAGAGGTGATTGAACAGTATGGGGCAGATGCACTGCGTTTAACACTTATTACAGGAAATGCACCAGGAAATGATATGCGTTTCTACTATGAAAGAGTAGAGGCAAACCGTAACTTTGGTAATAAATTATGGAATGCAGCAAGATTTATCCTGATGAATTATGAAGGAGAAGACTTAGGTCTTACAGTAGATTTATCAGAGCTTACAGCTGCAGA
>JBOFPL010000115.1:0-8553 GCA_051659885.1 Cellulosilyticaceae bacterium | reverse complement strand
GATGGACAAAATGGAGAACTAGCACAAGGATATGAGTATCTCCCAGCTCCAGAATTACCAGATCCAGAAGTTACAAAAGTTTCACCCAATGCAGGAGAATTAGTAGGCGGAGAACTTATTTATATAGAAGGTAAAAATTTTGCTAAAGGAATTACAGTAACTATTGGTGGAAATCCAGCAGAAGTGATTAATTATTATAGTCCTCTAAAAATAAGGGTTAAGGTACCAGAAGCAGATACACCAGGTAAGGTAGATGTAATAGTAACTAATTTAGATGGTAAGTCAGCTAGCTTAGTAGAAGGTTATGAATATTTAACGCCTCCAGAAGAATTAGAACCTGTTATTACATTACTCTCAACAAGCAGTGGAGAAGTTCCAGGTGGAGAAATTATCTATATAGAAGGAGAAAATTTCCAGTCAGGCTTACAAGTTATGTTTGGAGATAAAACAGCAGAAGTTTTAAATTATTATAGTCCTGTAAAAATAAGAGTAAAAGTACCAGGAGCAGACACGTCAGGAACTGTAGATGTGGCTATTACTAATCCGAACGGTAAGTCAGGAACTTTAGCGGGTGGATACACTTATAATGCGTATATACCAGGTATAAATAGTTTATCAGCAATCAGTGGACAACTAGTGGGTGGAGAAATTATTTATATCAATGGAAAGAACTTTGCACCAGAAGTAGAAATAACATTTGGTAGTGAAATAGCACAAGTAATGAATTATTATGATACAACAAGAATTCGTGTGAAAGTACCAGCAGCAACTACAGCTGGGATAGTAGATGTAGTTGCAACAAATCCAGATGGAGAAAGTGGAACACTAGCAGATGGATATGAGTACTTAGAGGCAGCACAAGAGGCGGGGCCTGAAATTGTGAAGTGTTCTTTATCATCAAACTTATCAGGGGCTGAAATTACAGCTGCAAATAAAAATCAAATTATTTATATACATGGAAATGGATTTAAGAGTACTAGTAAAGTTAAAATTATTGATGCAAGTGGGACAGAAGTTATCGTAAATCCTTTAAATGTATATGATGCAAAAAGAATAAGAGTAAGGATACCAGCCAGTACAGCAAGCGGGGCAGCTACTATTAAAATAGTTAATGACACATTAGAGTCGGCAGGAACAGGACTTACAATTAATTAAGGAATCTTAATAGACAGCTACTAAATGTAGCTGTCTATTTTTTGAGTGATGAAGTGAGGAAAAGTCTAATATCCCATTATATTTTTCCGATATAAGTAATAAGAAATGTAATCTATAGAGTAGTAGAAGGTGATAAGAATGTTAGTAAGCAATGTGGGAGCAGGACAATTTGGAGGGTATGCACAAATTGTTTCTGAGAACGAAAAACAGATGACTGTAATTAACTCAACTGCGTTAAAAGAGTATGTAAGAGAAAATCCAGAATATATACCAACAGTACATGAAAAAGCTATTTTAGGTGCTGTAGAGTCAACCAATAAACAAATTCAAGGGGCTGAAAAAGAATTTGAATTTTCTTTCCATGAGGGAACAAAACAAGTCATGCTAAAGATAATTAATAAAGAAAATAAAACAGTTATCAGAGAGATTCCACCAGAAAAAATATTAGATTTGATTACAGCTATGTGCCAAAAAGCAGGTGTATTTGTAGACGAAAAGAGATAAGGAGAAAGAAATGAGAACAACGAATATTAAATTTATGGGATTAGCATCAGGGTTAGACACTGAGAGCATAGTTAATACAATGCTTATGCCTTATAAGTCAAAAGTAGATGGAAGTAAACAAGATCAACTTATAATGGAAATGAAAAAAGATGCATGGAAAGATATTAATAGTAAAATTTATTCTTTCCATACTAAACAGTTAGATGCTCTTAGATTACAATCTACCTTTAGTAAAAAAAATGTTAGTACGAGTAATAGTGGGATTGTAGAAGTGGGGAGCACGATAGAACTACCAGATGGCACACATCAGATTAAGGTAGAGCAGTTGGCAGAGGGAGCAAGGTTAGAGACAGAGAGCCTTAAAGAGAAATATGGAGTAGATATATCTAAGTCAGCTAAATTAAGTGAGCTCGGGATTAACTCAGATACAACGATAGAGGTAAAGTATAAAAAAGAAGATGGTACAGAAGTAACAACGCCTATTACATTAACCTCAGATATGTCTATAGGAGAACTAGAAAAAGAATTAAAGACAGCTTTACCAGATGCAAATGTAAACTTTGATGAGGGATTAGATGCATTTTTTGTCTCTAGTAAAAAAACAGGAGCAAGTCAATCGATTGATTTAAAGGTTACATCAGGGGACGCTAATGCCTTGGCTAATTTAGGATTTAAGACAACATCAGATACAGGCAACAATACCATTGCATATTACAATGGTGTAAAGATTGATTCTGAGTCTAACAGTGTAAAGGTAAATGGGATGGAGCTTAAGCTTGTTTCGCAAGGAGAAACAACTTTAGTTGCGACGAGAGATACAGATGCTATTGTAGATACAGTTGTACAATTTGTAAATGAATATAATAAGTTAATTGAAGATATCAATAAGTTAATTGACGCACCTTATAATAAAGATTATAAACCGCTTACAGATGAGCAAAAGAAGGAAATGTCGGAGGATGAAATTAAGCTCTGGAATGAAAAAATTAATAATAGTCTTCTGAGAAATGATCCAGTATTAAAAAGTATTACATCAAGTATGCGAGAAGTGTTATCAACTACAGTGATTACAGATGCACAAGGAAATAAAGTATCTCTAAGTGATTTAGGGATTACGACGGGTAAGAACTGGAATGAAAAAGGAAAACTCTATATAGATGAGAAAAAATTGAAAGAAGCTGTATCTAATAATCCAGATGGTGTGATGAAACTTTTTACTCAAAGAGAAGACCCTAAAGAACTTTATAAAAAAGATACAGGATTAGATAATTATGAAGAAGCTATTAAAGCAGACCCTAAGTTAAAAGAACAATATGAGAATTTGGCTTTAACAAAAGGGGGAATAGGAACAAGACTTTATGGTGAGATGAATAAAAAGCTAAAGAGTACTACAGATAAAAGTGCTAATTTTTTATTCAATGATAAAGTGCTAGATAAGAAGATTACTGAGCAAAAAGAAAAAACTAAAAAACTTGAAGATCAAATGAAAAGAATGGAAGGCTTATACTACAAGAAATTTACAGCAATGGAGAAGATGATGAGTCAATTAAATAGTCAGAGTAGTTGGCTGGCATCGCAGCTAGGAGGAATGTAAATGGTTAACAGTGCTTATCAAAAATATCAAAATAATAGTGTATTAACAGCTAGGCCAGAAGAATTGACATTGATGCTTTATAATGGGGCAATTAAATTTTGCAACCAGGCTATAGAGTCAATTAATAAGAAAGATGTACAGAAGAGTCATACAGATATTATGAAAGCACAGAATATCATAGAAGAACTTCAAGTTACACTTAATGGAGATTATGAAATAGCTCATGAAATGAATCGAATGTATGAATTTGTTAAACAGCTACTCATGGAAGCCAATATTTATAAAGATATTAATAAGTTAGAAGATGCCCTTTATTTTCTAAGAGAATTTAAAGAGGTTTGGCAAGAGGTTGTAAAGTGTACTAAAGAGATTAGAAATAAATAAAAATAAGCCCTTTATCTTAAAGGGCTATTTATATATGAGAGAGGATTTTAAATGGGTAGCATACAAGATGCAATAAGTATGGGTGTAGAAAAGGCTAAAAAAGAAGAGGAATATACCTGTTATTTTGAAATGAGAGGGAAGAAAAAATATATTTGGAGCAAGTATGAACCAGTTAAAGTAGCTAAACAGCTAATTAATTTAGAAGGAACAAATAAAGAAACTATTTGGATTTTACTAGGAATAGGATTAGGACATGCTGCTAGAGAAATTATCAATCAAGTAAGTAAGAATAGTCGGATAATCTTAGTAGAACCTTCAGATGAATTAGTTGAATGTCAGAAAGATTACATAGAGGATTTAATTCAAAATGAATCGATTAAAGTAGCTACTAATAAAACAGCGTTAGGCAGAACTTTGAAAGAAGTTATAAGGAATATAGATTTAAAGAATATAAAAGTGATTATGCAACCTGTATATAGAGAATTTTACAATCAATACTATTTGGAAGTCCTAACGGATATTCAAGAGTATGTGGATAAGCTTCAAGTGAATATTAATACCATTACAAGTTTCTCAGAGATTAATCTAAAAAACTTAATAAATAATAAAGAAGCTATTAAAAACTCTAAGAGCTTAAGTTTATACCATAAACATTTTGAGAACATACCAGCAGTAATTGTTTCAGCAGGACCATCACTTAAGAAGAATATACAGTACCTCAAAGATTTTAAGGGGTTAATTTTTACAGGAGGAAGAACTTTGCCGCATGTTATGAAGCAAGGAATACAACCTCATTTCCTAGTTTCTATAGATCCTACAGAAATTTCATATGAGACATTACAGGAAGGTAAGCAAAATCAATGTAATTTAATCTGCACGGAGGTAACGAATCATCACATTATTAATGAGAACAGAGGAAATCAATATTTCATTAGAGGAACACAGGAAAAATTAGCTCAATCACTTTTGGGTATAGAGTTAATGAGTTTACCTATGTATGGATCAGTTGCAACAGCTTGTTTAAGTTCCGCATATTATATGGGATGTAATCCCATTATATTTATTGGGCAGGATTTAGCCTATACAGATCAGCAAGCACATGTAGATGGGTTTAAGAGCTTTGAGGTGGATATGCATTCGGCGCATATTAGATATGTAGAAGGGATCGATGGACAGCAGATTGCTACGGATATTACATTATTACTCTTCCTAAGATGGATTGAGCAATTTATAAAAGACACAAAAAATCAGGTGAATTATATTAACTGTACAGAGGGTGGAGCTCATATACAAGGCACACAAGTAAGTAGGTTTAAGGATACAATAGAACAATATCAGGATAACTATAAAATAGAATTTTTACATAAAGAAGCCTATCGAAAAGAAGAGAGGGACCAGATCGACTATACATTAGAACAAACTTTGAAGAATCTTTATACTACTAGGAAGATAGCTCAAAAAGGTATAGCCTTAAGTGAGCGATTAGAAAAAGAGTATACACTGTATAATGGGAAAAATACGGGAGAGATCGATCGAATTCTAAGTAAGCTTACAAAGGAAGTAGATCATAAACTCAAACAATCCAATGGGCTAGGCGTAGAGATCTTTACAAGAGAATACATAAGAATAGGTAGTCAGTTAGAGTATAAAGAACCTTTACAAGAGGATAATAAACAACGTGAATTAAGAATAGTTAAAATGTCTCACTGCTTATATCAAAATATTTATGATGCAACACATCAAACATTACAAATAATAGAATCCCAAATGAAATGAGGAGAGAAAAGATGAAACAGCAACAATTAGAAGCTTTACAATCAGCTTATCAGTATATACCGAGATTTAAAGAAGGAGTAGGGGAACTAGCCTCAGTACTTAAAGTAAGGACAACCTCTAATGAAAGAGAGGAGATTACTCATTTAATAGAAGGAATTGCATGGTTAATAGATGTGTTTAGATTAACTAAGGGTGTACAGAAGAAGGTGATAGAAACAGAGGCAATAGTATCATTATTAGAAGAAATGAGTGGAGCATTAGAAAATGATGATATGATTTTATTAAGTGATTTACTTGAATATGAGTTGATACCAATCGTAGAGGAATGGGATAAGCAAATTGAGGAGAGTTTTAATTAAGCTATGAATATAAAATTATTTCCTGCGAGGACAGGGAAAATGATAGCAGAGATGAGTTATTGGGATGAACTAATACAGCGTGAAAAAAAGATACTTTTAGCAAGTAAGTTTGATCCCGAACAAGAGGCTGCTAGATGGGCAGAAGATGTTTATGATGAGACACAAGAAGCTTATATGATTTATGGACTAGGATTTGGATATCATATCCAAGCATTAGCTGAGCGAATAAAAGATACACAAAACATATATGTAATAGAAACTAATATAGAACTACATAATCAATTAAGTTCGTATATAGATAAAGAAATACTACAATCCCCACAAGTACAGTTCCTTATTACTGATAGTATAGTAAAGATAAGTGAATTTCTAGATGAGCTAAAAGGGATGAAGATAAAGGTAGTTATACATGAAACATTACTAAAGACATTACCTCCAAAACAGCAGTTGTTGAAGCAGACATTAGAAAACTATCAATTTAGATATCAAACAGTAATGGGTGGGAGACACAGAGGTTTAGTAAGAGAGAACTATAATTATTACAGGAGAAGAGAGTATCCAAATGTAGAAGAAGTTTATGGAAAGTATAAAGATAAACCTTTAATTATTGTTGCGGCAGGGCCTTCTTTAGAAAAAAACCTACAGGTTTTAAAAGAAGTTGACGATAAAGTATTTATATTTGCTGTAGGAAGAGTACTTAATTTGTTGTTAAATCAGCAGATTAGACCGGATATGTTTGCTATGATTGACCCTCATCATGAGTTGATGAAACAGCAGATAAGAGGGATAGAGAATGAAATAATTCCTATGACTTTTTTAAACACAACCAGTTATCAAGCTGTAGAAAGTTATAAGGGACCTAAATATATAGCGTATAGTATGGATTCGGAAGTAGGAACAAGAGGAAGAATTGAGACGGGTGGATCAGTAGCTACAGCTATTTTAGATTTAGCGATTAGATTTGGAGCTAATCCTATTATATTTATAGGACAAGATTTAGCTTACACTAATCAGTTTTCACATGTTAGGGAAACTGAGAACAGTCATCAAATTGATGAGACAAAAGAATATATAAAAGTTAAAGGAATAAGTGGAGAATATTTGGAAACGAATAGAGCAATGTTAAGTTTTAAATATTTCATAGAGGATAAAATTAGGCAAAATCCTGATTTAACTTTTTACAATTGCACAGAGGGTGGAGCTTATATTCAGGGGTGTATTCATCAAAAGCTATATGAAACTTTAATTGAATTGAAGTATCTTAAAAAGTAACTTAATTAGAAGCGGAGGCTAGAAATGTCAGGAAAAGTATTAGTAACAGGGGCAGATGGATTTATAGGAAGTCATTTAGTAGAGGAGTTAATTAAAGAAGGTAAGCAAGTAAAGGCATTTGTTTATTATAATTCGTTTAATTCTTGGGGATGGTTAGATACATTAGATAAAGAAATATTAAAGGAAATAGAGATATTTAGTGGAGATATAAGAGATCCCAATGGGGTAAGAGAAGCTATGAAAAAAGTCGATGAAGTGCATCACTTAGCAGCACTAATTGCTATTCCATTTAGTTATCATTCACCAGATTCTTATGTAGATACCAATATTAAAGGGACTTTGAATGTATTACAAGCAGCGAGAGATTTAGAAACTAAAAGAGTACTTATTACCTCTACTTCAGAAGTGTATGGGACTGCTCAGTATGTTCCGATTGATGAGAAGCATCCATATCAGGGGCAATCACCTTATTCGGCTACCAAAATAGGTGCAGATAGATTAGCGGAGTCTTTCTATAGAAGTTTTAATTTGCCTGTGACCATCGTGAGACCGTTCAATACTTATGGACCAAGACAATCAGCTAGGGCAGTTATTCCAACTATTATTACACAACTGCTGAGTGGGAAAGAACAGATTAAGCTAGGGGCTCTTTCACCGACAAGAGATTTTAACTATGTTAAAGATACAGCAAGAGGATTTGTTGAAATCGCTAAAAGTCCATTAACCGTGGGTGAAGAAATAAATATTGCAACGCAGCAAGAGATAAGTATAGAGGAGCTAGCTCAAGAATTGATTAGACAAATTAATCCGAGTGCTCAGATTATATGTGAGACAGAGCGAATAAGACCAGATAAGAGTGAAGTGGAGAGGTTATTGGGATCTAACCAAAAGATTATCTCTCTAACAGGCTGGAAGCCACAGTATTCGTTGAAGGATGGCTTGGCAGAAACTATAGAATGGATTAAGTTGAATTTAGATAAATATAAAGTGGATATTTATAATATATAAAGAAGGATAAGTGTTATGAATAAGAGAATTCCTTTATCGGTACCTAATTTAAAAGGAAATGAAGAAAAATATGTGGTAGATGCTATTAGAAGTGGATGGGTATCTACTGGAGGAAGTTATATCGATCAATTTGAAGCAGATATAGCAGAATATTTAAAGGTTGAAGGAGCAGTAGCTTGTCAAAGTGGAACTGCAGGGATACATTTAGCTTTAACTTTAAGTGGTGTAGCAAAAGATGATGAAGTGATTGTGCCTACTTTAACATTTATAGCAGCAGTTAATCCAGTGAAGTATGTAGGAGCACATCCGATTTTTATGGATTGTGATGACAATTTAATTTTAGATATACATAAGGTAAAAGAGTTCTTTAAAATACATTGTAGATATGAGAATGGAAAGTTGATTAATTTAAAAACACAAAGACAAATTAAAGCCATAGTAATTGTTCATGTGTTTGGAAACTTAGCGAATATGGAAGAAGTTATGCAATTAGCTGAGCAA
>JBOFPL010000114.1:0-22955 GCA_051659885.1 Cellulosilyticaceae bacterium | reverse complement strand
TTACTTACATTAACGTTAGGAACATCTGTGTTTGCAGCAACAGCAGCAGGAAAAAGTGATCAAGCAATTAAAGGAGCTGAAGTAGTGGAAGCAGTTCAAACAGTGCCAGCTATTAAAACAATAAATACAATTGGTGTGATTGGTGCGATGGAAGAAGAAGTGGAAATCTTAAAAGCTAAGATGAAAATTGAAGAAGAGTTAACAGCAGCGGGAATGACTTTTTATAAAGGAACATTACATGATCAACCAATAGTACTTGTACGTTCAGGCGTAGGAAAAGTAAATGCTGCAGCATGTACGCAATTACTCATTACATTATTTGATGTAGACTATATCATTAACTCAGGGGTAGCTGGGACAACTCATGGAGATTTAAATCAAGGGGATATTGTTATTTCAACAGATGCAGTACAACATGATTTTGATGTAACAGCACTTGGAGATCCATTAGGAGAAATTTCAAGACTAGGGATTACATATTTTGAAGCGGACAAAAATTTAATTGAGGTTTCAAAAACAGCAGCATCAAACTTAAAACTTAAAGATGTAAAAATCTTTGAGGGTAGAATCGCAAGTGGAGATCAATTTATTGCAGGTGGAGAAAAGCAAGAACAAATTAAAACACACTTTAATCCATATGCAGTAGAGATGGAAGGGGCAGCAATTGCTCATGTTGCGTACTTAAATGAAGTACCATATGTGATTATCCGTGCTATTTCGGATAAAGCAGATGGAGAAGCTGAATTATCTTATCCAGAGTTTTTACCAATTGCAGCAAAGAATGCAAGTTCATTATTAGAAGAAATTATTAAGTTATCAAAAGATGAATTACCAGTAGTAATGCCTATGGTGGAATTAGTACCAGCTACTGAAACAAAGTAAATTTTAAAGTGCTCAAAGATGAGCACTTTTTTGTTGGAATAAATTAAAATTTTGACAAAAGTTTAAAAATTAGATACAGTAGTGATGAAAGAAAGTAGTTATAGTATAAAAGTTTATGTGAAAATTCAGAGACTAAAGGAGTAGATTATGATTACTATTTACAGATTAGGAAAGAGTGAAACACTAAAACTTGCAGCAAGAGAATTAGCTAAATATCTGACTTTAATTACTAGACAAGATGATTTTGAAATCAAAGAACAAAATGAGTACCAATCAGAATTACAAGGGATTTGGATAGGATTAGATACGCAACTAGGAGTCGTATTTAATGTCGCAAATAAAGAATGGGATGATGCAGTAGCTATTCACATTCAGAAAGGATATGGATGGATTACAGGTACTAATGAAAGAAGTCTTTTGATCGGTGTATATAGATATCTTACTGAGTTAGGATGCAAATGGGTAAGACCTCGTAAAGAGGGAGAAAAGCTGGTACATAAACCGTTAGAAGAGATGAATGTAGAACTCAAGGAAGAAGCTAGTTATAGGCATAGAGGGATAGTGATTGAAGGTGCAAATACTTATGAAAATATATTAGATATTATAGAGTGGATGCCTAAGTTAGGATACAATAGTTACTTTATTCAATTTATGCACGCCTATTCTTTCTTCAAACAATGGTATGCACATAAAGAAAATCCCTCAAAAGATAAAGAATTTTTTGATGATGAGATGGCAGAAGAGTTTACAGAGCAATTAAGCAGAGAGATTAAAAAAAGAGGACTTATTTTACATACAGTAGGACATGGATGGACAAGTGAATGTATAGGTTTACCTGGAAGAGGATGGGAAGCCGAATGCTATGAATTAACAGAAGAACAAAAAGCATGCGTAGCTGAAATAAATGGCAAAAGACAACTTTATTACAATGTGCCAATTAATACTAATCTATGTTATTCATCTCCTAAAGTACAGGAGAAGTTTACAGATAGTATCGTAAACTATGCGAAGAAAAATAAAATGGCGGATATGATTCATGTATGGGTAGCGGATGCATTTAATAATCACTGTGAATGTGAAAGATGTAGGGAGCTGACGCCTACAGATTGGTATGTGCAAATCTTAAATACACTTGATCAGAAGTTATCTGAAGAAGAATTAAATAATAAAATAGTATTTTTGCTTTATTTTGAACTATTATGGACACCTATTAAGGAAAGATTAAATAATCCAGAAAGATTTGTGATGATGTTTGCACCTATTTCAAGGACGTTTACTCAGTCCTTTGAGGAAAGTGAAAGACTACAAGAGAGAAGTACAAAATACCCGCTGAATGAAATTAAATTACCATCAGCACTACCAGAATATTTGAGGTATTTAGAGGAATGGCAGGAAATATTTAAAGGAGATAGCTTTGACTTTGACTATCATTTAGGAAGGGCTCACTATGGGGATGCGGGTTACTATGAGATAGCAAAAATTATTAGTAAAGATGTCAAACAACTCCAAGCAATAGGGTTAAACGGATTATTAAGTTGCCAACAACAAAGAACCTTTTTCCCTACAGGGTTACCAAGCTATGTAATGGGTAAAACTTTATGGAATAAAGCATTAGAATTTGAAGTAATTGCTACAGAGTATTTTAAAGCCGCATTTGGAATGGGATGGGAAGAAGTAAAACAATACTTAATGGAAGTTTCAGATGTATTTGATATGGATTATTGGCACTTAAAAGGAGGAAAAGAAGATATAGCATTTGCAAATCAGATTTTAGAAGTAGAGCGCTTAGTGGAAAAATATAGAGCAGGTATAGAAGCGCATCAAACCCATCAAGATAGAGTGGAAAAAGCATCTTGGATATATATAAAGTATCATTTAGATTATGTGAATCTTTTTGCACAAGCATTATCATGTAAGGCAAAAGGTGAGATTGAGATTGCTGATCAAAAGTGGACTGAGTTTGCTAAGTACATTAATAAGCATGAAGATGAGTTGCAACCTGTACTCGATGTGTTTAGAGTACTTATGATAGGACGAGGTGTTAATAAATTTAAAAGACAGGATGATTAAAAAAAGAGAAACTACTCTAGAGCAAATTAGAGTAGTTTCTCTTTTTTTTGAAAACGACAAATTATGATTTCTTAAAAACTCTATTAAAGAATGATTTTTTCTCAGTAGTTACTGGAACAGGTGTAGTAGGTGGGTTAGCGATATAAGTTCCGCACCATTTACAGTTTTTTGTACCAAGAGGTAATTTTTCCTTGCATCCAGGACATTCAAATTCATTTGCAGTACTTTGTACTTTATTAGACATATTAAATCCCATCCTTTAAATAAAGATTATAAGATAATATATAATATGTAAAAAAAATGAAAAGTAGTCTATTTTTAGTATAAAAAAATGAACTACTTTTCATTTTTAATTTAGGCATTTTGTTGAAATGACAACCTATAAATGAAAAGGTAGTAGAGGTAGAAAAAGTTTGTTTAGCTTGATCAATTTTTGTTGTTCTGCTTCAGGAGTAGGATAAAATCCTCTAAAGTAAATACTATGCTGCAAAAAAAATGGATAGATAACTAACTTTGACTAGAAAAAAATATTTGTATATAATGAATAAGAAATTAAAATGAATAGCAATGAGAAGGTAAACTTATGAAAAGTAGGATAGATTTAACACAAGGCCATATTATAAGCAAATTGATTGGGTTAGCATTACCTATTATGGGTACATCTTTTATTCAGATGGCATATAATATGACAGATATGATTTGGATTGGGCGAGTGGGGAGTAGTGCCGTAGCAGCGGTAGGAACCGCAGGTTTTTTTACTTGGTTAGCTATGGCTTTTATTATGATTTCTAAAATAGGTGCAGAGATTAAAGTAGCACAAAGTATCGGACAAAAAGATATACAAGGAACCAAGTCGTACATAACAAGTGCATTGCAAATTAATGTAGTATTAGCTATTTTATACGGACTATTTTTAATTGGATTTAATAAAGGTTTGATAGGGTTCTTTAATTTAGGAGATAGTGAAATTATATCTATGGCTAGAACCTATTTAGTGGTAATGGCTGTAGGGATGGTGTTTTATTTTATAAACCCAGTATTTACGGCTATATTTAATGGTCTTGGAGAGAGCAAAACTCCTTTTATAATCAATACAATTGGGCTAGTTTTTAATATGATTTTTGATCCTATACTAATACTGGGGTTAGGACCTCTTCCAGCAATGGGTGTATTAGGGGCTGCAATTGCTACAGTAGCAGCACAAATCATGGTGACAGTATGTTTTGTTTGTGTAGTTATAAAACGTAAGCAAGAATACTTTACAATGAATTTATGGGTAAAACCAGATATGAAATATATAAAAATAATTTGCCATATTGGATTTCCTGCTGCTGTACAGAGTGGATTATTTACAGCATTTTCAATGGTGATTGGGAGAATTATTGCGATGTGGGGGCCGGTACCAATTGCTGTTCAAAAGGTAGGATCACAAATAGAAGCTATTTCATGGATGACGGCAGGTGGCTTATCTACAGCACTAGGTACATTTATCGGGCAAAACTATGGTGCTAAAAAGTATGACAGAATGGAAAGTGGTTATAAAATAAGTATGGTGCTAGCTGTAGTTTTAGGTATTTTTGCTTCATGCTTACTCATATTTTTTGGAAGACCTATATTTAGTTTATTTATACCTGAAGCAGAGGCTATCGAACAGGGTGTTGTTTACTTGAAAATATTAGGATATTCACAGTTGTTTATGTGTATTGAGATTACTACAACTGGGTTATTTAATGGGTTGGGGAGGACGTATGTTCCTTCATTTATTAGTATTTTATTAACCGGAGCGCGGATTCCATTAGCCTATATACTGTCTAGACCAGAAATCTTAGGGATTAATGGTGTGTGGTGGAGTATTAGTATCAGTAGTATATTAAAGGGAATTGTTTTAGTAACGCTATGTATATATTTAAAATATAAGAGGAAGCTCTATAGAGAGGTTCTATAAAATTACAATAGCAATAGGAGTATGAAAAAATAAGATGAAATAAAAATAAATAGAGTAAAAAAAGTCCCTTTTTGTCAGATTGTGCATATGATGTTAGTGAGTAAGCTAAATGGCTGAAAATTAAATCAAAGGGGGAAATGAGAATGGCATGTGGATGTAACCAAAATTGGAATCAAGGATGTAATGAAAACTGGAATCAAGGATGTGGAGGTTGCCAAAGACCTAGCGCATGTGAACAAGCTATTAGACAAATAGAGCGTGACGCTGCAGAATTATATAGAGAACTTGAAGAAGCGCAAAAAAATGTATGTAAATTAAGAAGAGACATTGAAGCACTTTATAGACAATGTGGTAGAGCACCTCAACCACCAAGTCCATGCCCACGTCCATGTCCAGGCCCATGCTCACGTCCATGCCCACGTGATTGTGGATGTGACAGATAAATAATTAAAGAGAAGAATTATGAGGAAACTCATAATTCTTTTTTTTTGCGAACATACTAAGTAAAAATAAAAGAGAAGGGTGAAGATATGGTTAAGAAAATGACTGTAAGGATAAGTTTAGGATTATTAATAATTGGGTTAGTGGTGGGAATGTATATATTTTCTAAATTAAGTCATAATAAGGCATATGAAAAAGGATTATTTGTAACTGGTGAGGTGAATAAAGAATATGCCGGATATATATGTTAGGCCATTTAAAAAAACAACCATTGTTAAAAGGAAGAATGTTTTAATTAAAGATATCGCAGAAGTAAGTGCACCAGCAAATATAAAGAGTCAAGTAGAGTCTATCTGTGTAAAAAAGATAATACCAGATGATAAAGCGACGTATTTAATTAGTATTATTGAAATTATAGATGCAATTACAAAACAGATTCCTAATGCTACAGTATCTAATGTAGGAGAAATGGATGCAATTATACAATATTTGCCTGAACCAATTAAAAATAGACCTATACTAGAATGGACAAAAGTTATTGGAGTATCTTTTATTATATTTGCTGGGGCAACAGTAGCTATAATGGCTTATCAGACAGATGTTTCTTTAGCAAAAACTTTTACAACACTTAATAAAGTATTTACGGGTCAAGTAGATAGCAATCCATTATGGATAACTATTCCATATTCAATAGGTATTCCAGTAGGGGTATTAACATTTTTTAACCATATAGGTAATAAAAAATTAACAGATGATCCTACACCTATAGAAGTTGAATTAAATACGTACAAGGAAGACGTAGAAGACGCAGTGGTTGAAACGATCACAGAACAAAAAAGAGGTCAGCTAGAATGAATATTATTGTAGGAAGAGTGCTCAGCATGGTATGGGGGTTTGGGGCTGGAGTAGTACTGAGCACAGGAATTGTATCATTTATTAGTATGATAGGTATTATACCTAGATTATTATCTGAACCTAAGATTAGAAGTCATTACTTAGCAGCAGGAACAGCGGCTTCATTAGGAATTATAACGGGAACTATATTTTATACATGGAATATTTATATACCTATACCTAATGTTTTAATAGGTATATTTTCAGTTGCATATGGAATGTTTATAGGGTGCTTAGCTGTTGCGCTGACAGAGGTATTAGATGTACTTCCTATTATGCAAAGAAGATTAAAATTAAAAAAAGGATTACATTTAATTATTATAGCCTTATCGATGGGCAAGTTAGTCGGTACGTTATATTACTGGTTATATCCTGGATTTTTATCAGGTTTACATTAAAGAAAGGAAGCATAGAGTATGAAAAATGTATCAACTTTAAAGAAAGACTATCAAGATATTGTACAAAAGCATTCTCCTAAGAATAAGGTGCTACTCAATTCATGGAGGGCATTTTGGGTAGGTGGAACGATTTGTACAATAGGTGAAGCATTTACGAATTTTTATATTTATATGGGACTTAATAAAACAAATGCAAGTACTGCTACAACAGTTACATTAATTTTTATAAGTACGCTACTTACAGCGTTAAATGTATATGATAAGATCGGAAACTATGCAGGTGCAGGGAGTATTATTCCTATTACAGGATTTGCAAACTCTATGGTGAGTTCAGCGATGGAGTTTAAACAAGAAGGTTTTGTCTTTGGTGTAGGGGCAAAGTTATTTAGTGTGGCAGGGCCTGTTATTGTATATGGTACTATTGCGAGTGTAGTTGTGGGGCTCATTTATTATATTTTATAGAGAGGTAAAGAATTATGGGACATGTAGGGAAACAAAGCATTGTATTTAAAAATCCACCTATTATAGCATGGGCACATTCTACAGTAGGGCCTAAGGAGGCAGCTGGCCCTTTAGGACAATATTTTGATGTGAAATTAGAAGATGAGTTACTTGGGCAAAGTACATGGGAAAAAGGTGAAAGTGAGATGATTAAGCAAAATATTGGACATCTCCTCAATCACTCTAAAAAATCACCTGAAGATATTCAATATGTATTAGCTGGAGACTTAGAAAATCAGATTAGTGCAACGAATATAGGACTTAAGAGTTATGGCATTCCGTTCTTTGGATTATATGGGGCCTGCTCTACGATGGGAGAATCTATGGGGCTTGCAAGTATACTGGTGGGTAGTGGATTTGCAAACTGCGTAATGGCGGGGGCAAGTAGTCATTACTGTACAGCTGAAAGGCAGTTTAGAACACCTATGGAATATGGGGGACAAAGACCACTTACTCAGCAGTGGACAGTAACAGGATGTGGACATGTTATTATAACTAATGCTGGAAGTGGGCCTAAGATTGAAAGTATCACAACAGGAAAAATTATAGATTTTGATATTAAAGATGTAGCTAATATGGGAGCTGCAATGGCTCCGGCTGCTGTAGATACAATACTTGCGCACTTGGCAGATACAGGGCAAGTACCAAGCGATTATGATGCAATTATTACAGGAGATTTAGGACAATGCGGATTAGATATAGCCAATGACCTTGCAAAACAATTAGGTGTAGATTTATCCGGGGTTCTGACTGACTGTGGTGTGATGATGTTTAATGATGAGGAGCAAGATACTCATGCAGGGGCCAGTGGTTGTGGATGTAGTGCATCTATATTTACAGGATACTGGTATAAACAATTGATGCAAAAAAAGGTCAAGAAGATTTTATTAGTGCCAACGGGTGCATTAATGAGTTTATGCTCAGCTCAACAAGGCGAAAGTATAGCAGGAATTGCACATGCTGTAAGCATTAGCATGGAATAGGAGAAATATTATGGAATATATGGAATACATTAAAGCGTTTATTGTAGGCGGACTGATTTGTGTAATAGGACAAATCCTAATGGATAGGACAAAGCTACAAACGGGTAGAGTGATGGTTGTTTTCTTACTTTCAGGAGCTGTGCTTGGGGCATTAGGTTTATATGAACCATTAGCAGATTTTGCAGGAGCAGGTGCGACAGTCCCTATTTTAGGATTTGGATATGCCTTAGCTAAAGGTGCGATAGATGAAGTGGCAAAAGAGGGAATATTCGGAGTTATAACAGGGGGATTGAAAGCAACAGCAGGAGGAATTACAGCAGCAATTGTGTTTGGATACTTAGCAGCAGTTCTTTCTAGACCTAAAAGCAAATCTTAATAGGCATTATGAATAAAAGCTACTCACAAAAATTAGTTAATTTTGGAGTAGCTTTATTGTGTTTTTATAACAATTCGAAGATAATAAGCTAAATTTATGCTATAATCATAAATAATATAAAATGCCAAATAGGAAGGTAGGGATGACTACAGAATTTGTAGTATGATAAATATGATACAACCAGGAAAAGTACCTAATGAGATATTAAGAGAGCAAATATTTAATGAGTTGAAATTTAAAAGAGATGAAGTTGTAGTTTATCCTAATGTAGGAGAAGATTGTAGTGTACTAGAATTTGAAAAAGATATGCAGATTGTACTTTCTACAGACCCTATAACAGGAGCCATCAGTGAAATTGGAAATTTAGCAGTTAATATTTCGTGTAATGATGTATGTTCATCTGGAGCAGAACCGGTTGGGATTTTAGTAACCTTACTTTTACCTGTTGGTACCACCAAAGAAGATGTACAGCGTATTATGAAAGATATTCATAGTGTAGCAGAGAAAAATAAAGTAGTGGTATTGGGAGGACATAGTGAGGTAACGGATGCTGTAGTTAGACCTATTATATCGACTACTGTAATTGGGAAGGTAAAAAAAGGACATTTAGTATGCACCAATGGAGCTAGAGTAGGGGATGATTTAATCTTGACTAAATGGGCAGGATTAGAAGGAACAGCTATTATTGCACATGATTATGAAAAAGAATTGAGACGTCATTTGGACAAAGACACTATCGACCAAGCTCAGGGTTTAAAAGAGCATCTTTCGGTTATTCATGAGAGTAAGTTGATACAAAATCTAGAGATTACAAGTATGCATGATGTAACAGAAGGTGGTGTATTAGGGGGATGCTATGAGGTAGCGGAATGCTCAGGTGTAGGAGTAGAGATTATATTAGAAAATATTCCTGTCTTAGAGTGTACCCGTGCGATTTGTGAGTTAGCACAGATTTCACCCTATAAACTTATTTCTAGTGGATGTATGTTGCTAACAACATCAGAAGGAGAGAAGTGCATAGAAATTCTTCAGGCAGAAGGGATACAAGCTACAATCATAGGACGTATTATAGATGGAGAAAAAATGATCATTGAGAATGAACAAATTTCTTTGTTGGATGCCCCAGAAAGTGATGAATTGTATAAAGTTAAATTTTAAATAATAGAAATAAATCCATAAAAATTTGAGGAAGATAGAGGAGATCATAAAAATGAAAAATAGAATTTTAGAGTTATTAGAACAAAATAGTAAATACGCGGCCGTCGATATAGCCGTTATGCTGGGCATGCAAGAAGAAGATGTACGCCTAGCTATACAAGAGTTGGAAAAAGACCAAGTAATATGTGGTTATAAGACTCTTATCAATTGGGATAAGGTAGAAGATAAAGAAATTGTTACAGCGTTGATTGAGGTTAAAGTCACTCCTCAAAGAGGAGAAGGATTTGATAAGATAGCACAAAGAATTTATCGATTTAATGAAGTAACGGCTGTGTACTTAATGTCAGGTGGATTTGATTTAACTGTTATTATAGAAGGAAAAACAATGAAAGAGGTAGCTTTATTTGTAGGACAAAAGTTAGCTCCATTAGATGCTGTTCTAAGTACAGGAACTCATTTTGTACTGAAAAAGTACAAAGATCACGGCGTAATATTTGAAGAAACTAAGAAAGATGAAAGGATGTTGATTTCACCATGATGATAGAGCAAATGATTGCAAAGAAAGTAAGAGATATTCCACCATCAGGAATTAGAAAATTTTTTGATGTAGTCAATGAAATGGGAGATGCTATCTCACTAGGGGTAGGAGAACCAGATTTTGATACACCTTGGCATATTAGAGAAGAAGGGATTTACTCATTAGAAAAAGGGAGAACTGTTTATTCTGCTAACGCAGGCCTTATGGAATTAAGGGTTGAAATCTGTAAGTATATGAAAAGAAGATTTAACTTAGATTACTCTCCAGAACAGCAGACTTTGGTGACAGTTGGGGGAAGTGAGGGGATTGATGGTGCACTAAGGACACTTATTGAACCAGGTGATGAAGTCCTTATACCAGAACCTTCATTTGTTTCTTACAAGCCTTGTACAATCTTTGCTGGAGGAGTGCCAGTACCTATTCCAACAAAAGAAGAAAATGAATTTAAACTGACTGCAGAAGAATTAGCAGCACATATTACACCAAAAACTAAAATACTTGTATTGCCGTTTCCTAACAATCCAACAGGAGCGGTTATGAACAGAGAAGATTTAGAAAAAATAGCGGATGTGATTAGAGATAAAAATATTATTGTAATCTCAGATGAAATCTATGCGGAACTTACTTATGGAGAAGAGCATGTTTCTATAGCGAATATAGAGGGGATGTATGAGAGAACGATTGTATTAAGTGGATTTTCAAAAGCATATGCTATGACAGGATGGAGATTAGGATATGCATTAGGACCAGTGCCTATTATTAGTGCGATGACAAAAGTCCATCAATACGCGATTATGTGTGCACCAACAACAAGTCAGTATGCAGCTATAGCGGCTATGAAAAATGGAGATGAAGATGTAGCTAGAATGAGAAAAGCGTATGATGAAAGAAGACGTATTCTTATTGATGGTTTTAGAAATATGGGACTATCTTGTTTTGAACCAAGAGGCGCATTTTATGTTTTTCCATCGATTAAAGAGACGGGTATGACAAGTGAAGAGTTTTGTGAGAAACTTTTGATGGATCAAAAAGTAGCTGTAGTACCAGGTACAGCATTTGGAGAGTCTGGAGAGGGATTCATAAGATGTTCATATGCTTACTCAGTAGAAGAGTTAAAAGAAGCGTTAAGACGTATAGAGATATTTGTAGGTAAACACATAAAAAAATAACTTGCTGAATTCAGCAAGTTATTTTTTTGATTGACACTCTGGACATACGCCATAGAAATAAAGTTGTTCATGCGATAATGCAAAATGGGTATTAGCTTTTACTTTATCTCTAAATTCATCAATGAAATCTAATGGCAAATCATCAACAGCATGACACTCTGTACAAATAATATGAGGATGTGATGCCGTTGTTGCATCGTATCTAAAAGAATCTTCCCCAACATTAATTTGTTGAACTAAGTCTGACTTTACTAATGCATCTAAAGTCTTATAAACTGTAGCGAGACTCATTGTAGGATGAGTTTCACGTAGGCTATTATAAATTGTCTCTGCACTAGGATGAGCTGTGGTATTAGATAACATATGGAATATAGCTAGTCTTTGAGGAGTCACTTTAAGTTGTTTTGACTTAAGGATTTCACTGGTTGCTAACATACAAACACTCCTATATAATAATTGTTATTATTTAATATTAAAACATATATTTTTAGAAAATGCAACTAGAAATTATATCAAATATGTTATATTTATAGATTCTATATAATACATATACATTGAGGTCAATGAAATGGGGGAACGATAATGCGAGAGTTATTAGAAATATTAGAGGATGATTTTGCAGAAGATATTATTGTGGAGTGGGACTCCTATATTGAAGATGGGTGTGAAGTAGGAGAGGTAACTTCTCAAATTTTAGATCAATATGGTGGGATGTTAGATGAAGTAGAAAGTGTAATACTTTATGTAACATTAGCTTTATTACAGGCTGAACAAGATCGGGTAGAACATAGAATCAAAGAAGAGGTATTAGAAATTTTGGGAACTAAAAAGTTAGAACAGATTGTAGAAGAAAATAAAAATCTAAAAAAACTAACACAAGTGTTAAAGAATAAATGTAGATAATAAAAAACTAGCTCTTTAGTGGGAGGACACTAATAGAGCTAGTTTTCTAAATTAATTTGTATTTAGATAAGTTTCTTGAGTAAAAGTTCTTTTGAAAGACTGGGTGGAAGATTTTCGAGTTCAATTTGAAGATAATTTAGAACAGTAGAAGAAGTACTAAGAGAGGATTGAGAGAGCATTTTGATAGCGCCTAGCAGATCCTCATAATTATGCGTACTAAGAAGATAGTATAAATATTGTTCCCATACACAAGTAATAAAATCATTAGCAGTAGAAGCACATAAGAGTTTGGGAATACTTGCTTCTTCTTCAAAACGATGGTAAACTAAATTTCTGTGTATGTGAAGAAAGGCTATATTATAGTTTTGCCAAAGGGTATAGTCAGGATGTTTTCTTAAAGAGAGAATATTTTTTGAATATATTTTACGAAGCGTATGGATATGAAGTGACCTTTTTGAAGCACAAAAGATATGAGCGCCTTGAGGATTAGTTAAAGTTTCTTCAATAAGAATGTCTGCTTTGTTTCTATAAGTATAGGGTTCAAAATAGTTGAATACTTGTTGTTGTAAAGTGGTTAGGTTACGCGTATTATTTTGAAAGATAAAGAGAAAGGATTTTAGAGATTTAATAAGTTGACTAGGTGGTATACTCTCATCAATAGGATAATCACAATGATGGCATAATTGTTCTAGTGTATCTAGATAAGTATGAGTTAAAAAATTGGAGAGTAGGTCAAAAGGAATAAAAGGACTAGCTGGTGATGGCATAAAACTCCCCCTTTGTAGAATAAAAAACTTTGTACTACTAAGATATGATGACTGATTAGGATTTAGTCTAACTCAGGATAAAATAAGAAAATAAATAAGAGAAAAGTAACATAAATAGAATAGAAAAAATAGGAAAAACTTATACTATAAAAGTTGTAATCCTATTGGAATTCATTTATGATGTTAAGTAAAGAAAGTAGTCAATAAGGAGGAAAGTTGATGAAGAAGAAATGGATGCTCACAGCTATAATAAGCATTATCATTTTATTAGTGGGCATATTTGGTTTAATGAAGTGGAATGAATATAGAAAAACAGAAGTGATTGAAGATGTAGAAACAACACTATGCAAAGTAAAGATAGATGAGATAACAAAAGTAGAGCTCTATGAAGGACAAGCTTTAGTTTTTACAAAAAAAGGAGAAACTTGGCTAGATCCAGAGGAAAAAGAGCTTGAATATGAACAAGAAAAAATACAACAAATGGTTAGTGATATAGCAGATATGGTATCTTTCCAAACAATCAGCAATATACAAGATCAAACTGTATATGGGATTACGGAAAACTCTAAGCTTATCAATGTATATGATAAAAATAATAATATCCAAACCTTTAGAATAGGCTCAAATGTATCGGGTCAAGATGCCGTTTACATATGGAGTGATAGCGATGAAGTGATTTATTTAGTTAACTATACTGAGTTAGCGGGTGTATTTTGGAATAGAGAAGATATAGTGGTAAAAGATATGGCTGTTCCACCATTAGAAGAAATACAGCAAGTTGTCATTAGTGAGGGTGAAAAAAAGTTTAAGTTTAGCAAAAATAGTAAAATAGGTGAACCTGATCATGAAACATGGTTGTTAGAGGAAGGGTTTAAGACTGAACATGAAGTAAATACGCTACTAGTAGAGGAAATCCTAATAGGATTAGAATCTCTAAGTAGAGATAAGTTTGTAACCACAGATATCAGTAATTTAGAAAAATATGGATTAGACAAGCCGAATTTGACTATTGAGATTAATGAAAAATATACTGTTAAGTTTGGACAAACTGATGGAGATTATACGTATTTTAAATACAGTGGAGATCCTGCGATTTATAAAATGCTAACAGAAAAACTAAAAGGATTTAAAGGGATTGATGCATTCAATTTAATTCGTAAACAGGTTTATGTACCACATGTAGAGGAAATGACTAGTATTATCTTTGAACAAAATGGCAAGGTAACAGAATGGTTATTTAAACTGCCAGAGTTAGAAGAAACAGTAGTAGATAGAGAAGAAGAACCTAAAAAGGTGTTGTTAGAAGGGGAAAGTCAGGTCGGAGAGATTACTTTTAGTCAAGAGGAAACTCAAGGGCTATTGGATTTATTAGCTAATATAAATTATTATAAGCCATTAGTTAACCCTGAGGTAGAAGAAAAGCAAGAAAGAGCAGCAGAGATTAGTATTACTTATAATTTGGTAGATGGGACACATCATACTTTTGAATTTATACCATATGATCCAAGTTACTCTATCTTAAGATATAAAGGACATGTAGAGTTTTCAGTGGATAAGAAATCTTTAGTGACTTTTTTAAACGACTTTAAAAGCATAATTGGATCAAAAGAAAAAGAGATATCTAAATAGATATCTCTTTTTTTGACTACTAGTTTTATTTAGAAAAAGACATAATTTCTTCAATGGTAGAGTCAAAAATAGTATCTACCCCTGAGAAGTTAATAGCAGAAATATAATAAGTTTCTAATACATCATGGAGTTTATGTGCGGTAGAGATAAGGGCGATGCCTTTATCAAATAGGTCTAGCATCAATTTCTTGTCTCTATCTAGTTCAGTTTGAAGTTCTTTTAACATCGGTTGAGAGAGACAAGTGCTAAAGTCGTAGATATTAGTAGGAAAAACTTTAGCCTTATGGAAATAATTACTACAAGTAATAGCGATATCAAGTTCAGGAATAATAATATCTTCTATTTTATCTGTATCAATAGGTGAATGATAACATTCTAAGTTGTAACCTAGAGAAATTGTACGTTCTTTAATTTGATTCATAAGTTGTTTACTATTACAACCTAAAGTTTCTTTAATGAAATAAATATTTCTAGTTTTACCGATAATAGTATGAAGATAGTCTAAGAATCCCTCAGGAGTAATGGCAGAGCTAAATAGGTGTCTATCAACTCCAATAGATGGTTTTTGAGGAACCTTATCAAAAATGCTATTAAGTATTTGTCTTTCAAGAGAAGACTTGGCAAGCATATCAATAGCGGTAGATTCTGTAAAGAGATATGCATCATAGAGCTCTTTAGCAGCTGCAAGATAAAAATAAGATTTCTTGAAGTGGCGACCTATTTTTGCTGTGCAATCAACGATGTTTTGGCGATTATTACGAATTTTTTCTTCATCCCAAAGAGAGCCAAAATTAAGTATAGTATCAATAGCACCCGGATGCATAGGGTCTACGATATGAGGAGATGTGCCATCTAAGAATGCAACTTTTAAAGAAGGGACGGCAATACCATCAAGAGAATTAGGATCTGATGAACAGTGGAAGTATTCTACATCAATACCTTGTTCAACGAGATAAGTACCAATACGTTTCATAAAAGATGATTTTCCAGTACCAGGGCCACCTTTGATAGAATATATCTTATTTGCTTCATTTTGTGGTAAAATATAAGAAAAGAAAGAATGGAAGCCGTGAGGAGTATTACTGCCAGGGAATACATGTTTAATGTTACCAGCGTTATTCATAGTTTACCTCCTAAACTAGTGAGAAAAAGTTTACTGTATATTGTATGCCCGACAAATTAAAATATGTAAGGAGTTGGAAAGATTGTATTATACATATATTTTAGAGTGTGGAGATAAAACTTACTATACAGGTTATACTACCAATGTAGAAAGAAGAATAAAAACACATAATCAAGGTAAGGGTGCTAAATATACGAGGTGTAGATTACCAGTAAAACTAATTTATAAAGAAATACTAGAAACTAAAAGTGAGGCTATGAAAAGAGAATACGCTATTAAGCAGCTTTCAAGAAAGCAAAAAGAATTACTTATACAAGGTCAGAGGGAGAGAATAGGAGAGGTAAAAGAATGAAAAAAAATGTTATGGATTATCTTAAAATATTTTTGGGTTCATTATTAATTGCAGCAGGAATCTATTATTTTTGGGCACCTGCACAGCTAGCAGCAGGTGGAGTAAGTGGTCTGGCCATTGTGGTACAATATATTTTGAAGGATATCCCTATTAGTTTGATTATTTTGTGCTTAGATGCCATGATGTTTGTGATTGGTTTCTTAGTACTAGGGAAGAATTTTGGGATTAGAAGTATATCTTCAAGTTTATCAATTGTTGTAGCTACAAGGCTATATGAGATTATTACGCCTAATATGAGTCCACTGAGTGAAGATAATTTAATTATATTAATCTTTGGGGTGATTTGTATATCTTTAGGGCAGGCGATCGTTTTTAATCAAGAAGCTTCTTCAGGAGGAACAGATATCATTGCTAAAATTATTTCTAAGTATACACATCTTAATATTGGGGTAAGTCTTTTGATTGCAGATATGGTGGTAGTTATATTAGCTACTAGTACATTTGGTATAGAAAAAGGATTATATGCTGCGCTCGGAGTACTAATGACAGGTATGCTCATAGACTACTTTATTTCAGGATTTAATGTTCAGAAATACTTAATGATTATTCCGAGTAACGATGAGAGTTGTGATCGTATTAATAATTATATATTGCAAGATTTGGAGAGAGGTGCTACTATCTATAAAGCAGAAGGAGCATATAGTAAAGCTCCAAAAAGAGTATTAACAACAGTAGTAAGTCGTAGTGAGTTTGTACAAATTAAACAATATGTTAATAGTGTAGATACAAATGCTTTTGTAACAGTTCAAAACTTACATGAAGTATTAGGTGAAGGTTTTAAACCAAATATTTAATTTAAACTAAGGAGAAAATATGGTACTATTTCAGAATGAATGGGATGAATATTTAGAGAAAGAATTTACGAAACCTTACTATTTAAAGCTAAGGGAGATATTGAAGCAGGAGTATGGCACATATCCGATTTATCCTAACATGCATGATATATTTAATGCGCTAAAAGTGACAAGCTATAAAGATGTAAAGGTAGTTATCCTAGGGCAGGATCCTTATCATGGGCCTAATCAAGCTCATGGAATGTCTTTTTCTGTTAATCCAGGTATACCAACCCCTCCATCTTTACAAAATATATATAAAGAATTGCAAGCTTCTTTAGGGTGCTATATTCCTAATAATGGGTATTTAATGCACTGGGCAAAACAAGGAGTATTATTACTTAATACAGTACTTACAGTAAGAGCAGGACAGCCACAGTCACATAAAGATATTGGTTGGGAAATCTTTACGGATGAGATTATTAAATTACTTAATGAGAGAGAAGAAGGTATTATTTTTATGCTGTGGGGAGCGCCAGCTAGGAAAAAAGCAGCGCTTATCACTAGCCCTCAACATTATATATTAGAAGCACCTCATCCAAGCCCATTGTCAGCCCATAGAGGATTCTTTGGGTGTAATCACTTTGAAAAAGCAAATGAAATTCTAGAGGCTAATCACAAGACACCTATTGATTGGCAAATTCCTAATCTATAATAAAAAAGTTGGTAATAAAGTCTAAGGACTTTATTACCAACTTTTTTATTGATGTGTTTGTAGATAATTCTTTTTTAGGCTCATATCTACGTGCATAGAGTTATAGAAAAAGTCTTGGATAAAGTGAAGATTATCTTCTCTTGCGTGAGGATAAGAGATTAGGGAATTTTGAATGATTACAATGAGAGATTTGGCTAACCTAACATTCATAAATTCACAATTAAAAGAGAAACTCTTTTTCTCAAATTCATCAAAAAGACGTTCAATTTTAAAGAAAAGAATATGAAAGACATCTACTTCTTTTTGTTCCATCTCATAATTTGCTAAAATTTTATAAATATGACGCCCCATACCTTTACGACTAGCAATATCATCATAAAGAACTTCGATACTATGAGAGATTTTTTCTTCAGGAGACCAAGAAGTCTCATAAATAGCATCTAAGGATTTGGCAGTAAATTCCCAGCTTTTCCTAAATACATTAACAAAAAGTTCTTTCTTATTAGGACAATAATTATATAAAGTACCTACAGCAATATGACAGTGTTTAGCAATCATTTTCATATCTACTGTATCATAGTCATTTTCACTAAAAAGTTTCATAGCCGCTTCTTCAATACGTTTATCCAAATCATGAATAATCTTTGGCATGGCATTCACTCCTTTAATGTTTATTATATACACTTACGAAAGCCTTAACAACTATTTTAAGGGATGTTATAATGTAAAATGTTAAAACATGAAGGAGATTGATGAAAAATGGAACATAAATTTTCAAGAACAGAATTATTAATAGGAACAGAAGGCCTAGACAAACTGATTAATAGCACAGTGATGGTATATGGAGTAGGAGGCGTAGGATCATTTGTTGTAGAGGCGTTGGCTAGGAGTGGTGTAGGTAAGCTCATTTTAATTGACGCAGATACAGTTGCTATTAGTAATATCAATAGACAATTACCAGCTACAATGGAGTCTGTAGGTAGACCAAAAGTAGAAGTGATGAAGGAACGCGTAGAAAAAATTAATGATGAGTGCGAGGTTATTGCGCTCAATAAGCTTTATTTACCAGAAACAAGAGAAGAGTTTTTTGCATATGATGCAGATTATATTGTAGATGCAATAGATATGGTTACAGCTAAAATTGATTTAATTGTAGAGGCTAAAAAAAGAAATATTCCAATTATGAGTTCTATGGGAGCAGGAAATAAACTAGATCCAACTAGATTTGAAATTACAGATATTTATAAAACTTCAGTATGCCCATTAGCAAAAGTTTTGAGAAAAGAACTTAAGGTAAGAGGTGTTAAAAAATTAAAAGTAGTGTACTCTAAAGAGCAGCCACTTACACCAATTCAACCTCAAAAAGTAGAACAGAGTAGTGCACAGGCACAACCAGCAGGAATCTTGAGTAAAAGAAGACAAACGCCAGGAAGTGTAGCTTTTGTACCTTCAGTAGCTGGATTAATTATTGCAAGTGAAGTAGTAAAAGATTTAATGGCATAATATATTAATTATTTAGAAAATAAAAAATATATTATATAAAAAGAATATAAAATTTGTTATAATTATAGGTATGAATAGTCCTATATTTAATACTAATAACATACAGGCATATAAGAATATGCCTGATTTAATTGCAGAAGCTTTAAAAGAGGCGATTCTACAGGGGCAATATAAGGGGGGAGTACAATTAAAGCAAGATGAAATAGCTAAGCGATTTGATGTAAGCCTTATTCCGGTTAGAGAGGCATTAATTCAACTAGAGGCTCAAAAATTAGTGAAATGTATTCGTAATAAAGGTGCAGTAGTAACTACACTAAGCATTAAAGAAATGAAAATGATTTTTGAGTTAAGAAAAATACTGGAAATAGGGAGTATAACGCTTACTGAGCAAAAAAATCTAACAATCCAAATAGATAAAATGAAATATTTAATGTCTAAAATGGAAAATGAAAAAGATATTTTTGCATTCGGTAGATATGATCGGCTTTTTCATGAATTGCTTTGTGAAACTGCATGTAACGCACAGTTGAGCGATACATATAGGAATATTTTTGTCCGAGTAGAACGTTATTTGATGTATGTCTATCATTTGGTAAAGTCCCAAGAAGATGAGATAAGAGAACATCAAAGAATTATTCAGTTACTAGAAAAAAGTGATATACAAGAGTTGACTCAAGAAATAGCTAATCATATAGAGAAAAATCAAGCAAATTTTATAACTTACTTAGAGAATACGTATGATTATGAAACATTAAACTGGAATGACTTTTTACCTTTTTCACAAATTTAAAAAACATTGTTGACAATAAATATGATTTTAATTTATAATTCTGTTTATATTTAGACATCAATAGTGAATAAAAAGCCATGATAAGAAGAGTAGGTTAATATGGAGGCTTACAGAGAGCTGGGGAAGCTGAAAACCAGTAGCAAAATATCAACTGAAGAACATCTTGGAGCTGCTAACCGAAAGGAAGAATCTGAGTAGGCTTAGACGGGATAGACCGTTATATCTAAGACGTATCGAGTGAAAATCTGTACGTAGTGAGAGGATCTATAGTTATAGGTCAATTAGGGTGGCAACGCGAGTTAACCTTCGTCCCTTCTATTTTTTTATAAAATAGGAGGAACGAAGGTTTTTTTATATTTAAAATGAAAAAGGAGTGAGTAGAATGAAATTAATTATTCCACAAAATTATGAGGCAAAATTAGATCTTCGCGAGACGGAAGTAGCAATAAAAAAGTTGAAGGATTATTTTGAGAATTCTTTGGCCTATGAATTATATTTAACACGTGTATCAGCACCTTTGTTTGTAAAGCCGCAAACAGGGCTTAATGATAACTTAAATGGGAGCGAAAGAGCAGTAAGTTTTGATATATTAGATGATAATCATGAAGTAGCTGAAATTGTACATTCATTAGCTAAGTGGAAACGTATGGCATTAGCGAGATATAAATTCCAAATAGATGAAGGCCTGTATACAGATATGAATGCAATTAGAAGAGATGAAGAACTTGATAATTTACATTCTATTTATGTGGATCAATGGGACTGGGAAAAAGTAATTACAACAGAAATGAGAACAGAAAAATATCTTAAGGAGACAGTAAAGAAAATTTACAATGCATTTCTTAAGACACAAAACTATATTATTCATGAGTATCCTATATTGGAAAAATTGTTGCCAGATGAGATAACTTTTATTACATCACAGGAACTCCTGGATCAATATCCAGACCTGACTGCGAAAGAAAGAGAAAATGCGATTTGTAAAGAAAAACAAGCTGTGTTTATCATGCAAATTGGAGATGTATTAGGTAATGGAGAAAAGCATGACGGAAGAGCGCCAGACTATGATGATTGGGCACTTAATGGAGATATTTTATTCTGGAATCCTGTTTTAGAGAGAGCATTTGAACTATCTTCTATGGGGATAAGAGTAGATGAGGAATCGTTAAGAAGACAATTAAAGGCTGCAAAATGTGAAGATAGAGAAGGGTTAGAGTTCCACAAGTTATTATTACAAGGGCAACTACCTTACACAATTGGAGGAGGAATAGGACAATCTAGAATTTGTATGTTTTTCTTACAAAAAGCACATATTGGAGAAGTTCAAGCGTCTATTTGGCAAGATGAAATGATAGAAGAGTGTGAAAAGAATGGAATATGTTTACTTTAAAGTATAAAAAATAATAAATGATACAAACTAAGCTAAGTGAAAGATTTAGCTTAGGAGGTATCAGAGATGTCTTGGATTATAGCACTTATTTCGGGGCTACTTATGAGTATACAGGGAGTATGGAATACTAGACTGACTGAGAAGGTAGGCTTATGGTTTGCTAACTCAATTGAACAATTAGGTGGATTAATTGTTGCACTTATTGTATTAGCATTTGTAAAAGATGCTAATCTTACTGGGCTTAAAGCAGTTAATAAAATGTATTTATTAACTGGGGCAATAGGTGCAGGCATTGTTTATACAGTTATTTTATCAATATCTAGATTAGGTCCAGCACAGGCAACGATGTTGATCTTAATAGCACAAATGTTGGGAGCTTACTGTATTCAGTTATTTGGTCTGTTTGGAGAAGAAAAGATTCCTTTTCAATGGATGAAGTTAGTGGGAGTAGCTGTAATGTTAGTAGGGATTGTAATTTTCCAGTGGGAAAAAGTAAAAAAGTAGAGATGTGATAACGGCCGCAAGTGATAGTGCCACGATAAAATATCTGATTACATAATTTGAAAAAATCTAAGCTTACCTTTTTAATGAACGCCATAAACTCGCTGACGCTCAGACAGTATGGCTAAAAACCATTAAAAAGATTCGCTAAGATTTTTATCAAATTATTCCATAGGATATTTTATCGTGGCACTATCACTTTGCTACATTATGCAATAAAGTAAACAAAGAAAATTAAAAATATGTTAGTTAATCTAACGCTAGGATTATTTTACCTAATTTGAGGCTTTGGGGGACGTTGATGATGCGTTGGTTGGTGGAGCCGCGGTATTTGAGGTTTGGGTTGTGCTGGGATTGGATGAAGGGGCCGTCTACTAGGATGTCTATGTTGTGTAGGAGATCTCGCCATCCTGGATGATTGTTTTGGTGTTGAATGATGTATTCGTAGGTGTAACCTGTGTAGCACCAGATGTCAAAGTTTGAGGTGCGGATTGCTTGGGCTATCTGGGCAAATGGATTAGCTTGTTCAAAGGGATCACCTCCGGAGAATGTGACTCCGGAGATGAGGGGGGAGCGTTGAATGTTTTTGATGAGAGTATCTACATTAAACCATTCTCCTCCTAATTCACTATGAGTATCTGGATTGAAGCAGCCAGGGCAGTTATGCTTACAAATCTGGGCAAATAGGACTCTGCGTAGCCCTGTACCATTGACTAAGCTTTCTGGTAGAATACCGGCTAAAAGAACTTGGGTTTCCATGAGAGTACCTCCTAAATGAATGATGATAGTGTATAAGTGTGTTTATAAGAACCATCGTGTGAAATGCGATCTTCACGTTCTGATGCTTTACCACCACCAAAACGTTCGTCTAAGCTGAGATAGCCAGTGACACGACTAATACCTTGGATGTTTCGGCTAGTACATTTAGGACAAGTTTGTACACCGTCATTAATTGTTTCTCCGCAATCTTTACAGTATCTAAGATGGAAATTAATGCCGATATAACTAATATTGGATGTCTCATAGGCATAAGTAATGATTTTTTCAATCGTGTCACCTGTTGGATAGCCATCTACTTCTATATAGCTAATGTG
>JBOFPL010000113.1:0-7791 GCA_051659885.1 Cellulosilyticaceae bacterium | reverse complement strand
CTTACTAAAATGATGTTGAGTGCTATGAGTAAGGCCATAAGCACCATTTGTTGAGTTGAAAGTTTATTTTTCATAGACGTACCTCCTAAAATGTATTGGAAGAACGCTGTTTGTGGCAGCGGAATGCGACATAAGTACCGCAAGCACTAAGGCTTTTCGTCTAGTGGCAACTTCCCGTCCATCTAGCACTTAACGCACTTATATCTACTCTGCCAACTGGTCTATAGTGATAGATTTATTATAACAGAGAGAAAATAAAAGACAAGAGAAGAAATAAAGCATTAAAATAGTGTAGTTGACACAAAATACGTTAAAGCGATATAATTTGAAACATAATTTTAACTAAAGTTAAAATTTATAGACAATAGAAAAGAATAGAGGTAATAAAAGTATGGAAAATCTAGATAAAAAAGATCCCTATTTAATGCTCAGTATTCTCAATATGAAATTAAGAGATGAGTGCAGTAGTCTGATAGATCTTTGTAAGACATATAATTTAGATCAGGTTTATGTAGAAGAAAAAATGAAAAAAATAGATTATACTTATAATCAAGACACAAATCAGTTTATATAGGAAGGATGAACAAGATGAATTTAGAAGAGAATATTAAAAAATATGCGAAGCTTGTTGTAGAAGTGGGGGTAAATATTCAAAAAGATCAATATTTAATGATTACATCGCCGCTTACAACTGCAAATTTTGCTAGAGAGTTAGCTAAAGCAGCTTATACAGTAGGTGCTAAAAAAGTATTTGTAGATTATGTAGATGAAGAATTATCTAAGATAACTTATCTAAATGCACCTGAAGTAGCATTTGAAGAATACCCACAGTGGATAGCCGATGGAAAAGAAGCTTTAGCTTCTAAAAATTGTGCTTTTATTAGCATATCAGCATCTAATCCAGACCTGCTAAGAGAAGTGGAGCCTAAACGTATAGCAACAGCTCAAAAAGCAGCAGGTCAGGCACTTGAGCCTTTTAGAAGATATATTCAAAATGGAGATGTAGCATGGTGTGTAGTTTCTGTGCCTACATTAGAATGGAGTCAAAAAGTATTTCCAGGAGTAGAAGCAAAAGAAGCAGTGAATAAATTATGGGATAAAATTTTCATTGCAACACGTATTTATGAAATAGATCCAGTTGAGGCTTGGAGAGCACATACTACTAAGCTTGCAGAAATTTGTAAAGAACTTAACAATCGTAAAATTAAGTCTCTACATTTTATGGCACCAGGAACAGATTTACAGGTTGAACTACCAAAGGGACATATTTGGGTAGGAGGCGGTGGACATAATAAAGCAGGAACTTATTATGTGGCTAATATGCCAACAGAAGAAGTCTTTACAATGCCTTATAAATATGGAGTAAATGGGAAACTAGCATCCACTAAGCCACTTTGTTATGGTGGAAACTTAATTAATAATTTTGTATTACACTTTGAAAAAGGCAAAATTGTAGATTTTAGTGCAGAAGAAGGTTATGAGACTTTAGAGCAACTTATAGGAACAGATGAAGGGTCTCATTATTTAGGGGAAGTTGCGATTGTACCGTATGATTCACCGGTATCTAATACCCAAACTATTTTCTATAATACGTTATTTGATGAAAATGCCTCATGTCATTTTGCTATAGGAAGTGCGTATCCTGACAATATTGAGGGGGGAACTGAAATGAATAAAGAAGCCCTAGAAAAAGTAGGAGCGAATACTTCGCTTACACATGTCGATTTTATGATAGGAAGCCCAGCTTTAGATATAGAGGCAATAACAGAAAATGGAGATACATTCTATATTCTTAAAGAGGGTGAATGGGCGTTTTAAGAAAAAGAGGAGAACTAAGATGAAAATTTGTGTATTAGATGCTCAAACATTAGGAGATGACATTGATTTATCACCGCTAAAAGCATGTGGAGAAGTAGTGGTATATCCTTTGACTAGCTTAGAGGAGATAGAAGACAGGGTAGAGGATGTAGATGTCATTGTAACAAATAAAGTATTACTTAATAAAGAGACATTAAAAACTGCTAAAAAGTTAAAATTGATTGCTCTAACTGCAACGGGATTTAATAACGTAGATTTAAGCTATGTAAAAAGCAAGGGAATAGGTGTGGCTAATGTGGCAGGATATTCCACGCAAAGTGTAGCTCAACATACTTTTGCAATGTTATTTAGCTTGTTAGAACAGCTTAGTTTTTACGATCAATATGTAAAAACTAAAGCTTATGCAGCAAGTCAAACGTTTGCCTATATTGCTAAACCGTTTTATGAAATTAATCATAAAACATGGGGAATTATTGGAATGGGGGATATAGGAAAAGAGGTTGCTAGACTAGCAGAAGCATTTGGTGCAAAAATTATCTACTATTCAACATCAGGAAAAAATAATAGTGTAGACTACAGGCGAGTATCATTAGAAGAGCTATTGAATCAGAGTGAGATTATCTCTATTCATGCACCTTTGAATGAACAAACCTATAATTTAATTCAGTATAAAGAAATCGTTAAGATGAAACAGCAGGCTATTATCATGAACCTAGGTAGAGGGGGAATCATTAACGAGGCAGATTTAGCAAAAGCTCTTGATGAAAACTTAATTAGAGGAGCTGCACTAGATGTGTTAGAAAAGGAACCTATTGATAAAGAAAATCCACTTTATCAGGTGAATGATGCTTCAAAATGGTTAGTTACACCACATATTGCTTGGGCAAGTTTTGAAGCAAGAACGTTATTGATTCAAGAAGTTGCTCTAAATATACAATACTTTAAAGAGGGCAAACAAAGAAGCAGAGTGGTATAAGTATAATAAGTAAATCGTGGTGAATGTAGTCCAGCAACAAAATAATTGTAAAAATTAATGCCTTATTTGAAAAAATAGAAATTAATGTAGAAAAATAATAGTAAAATAATCAGTAAAAAGAGTAGATAAAATGCACAAAGTGTTTTACCTACTCTTTGTTTAATGTGGATAGAATAACAAGTTTTAATTAGATAAAATGTTCAAAAAGGTATTTACAAAAAATGTAAAAAACATTATACTATTAAATGTTCGGAAAATTAAAAAAAGAGAGGTTTTGTAAAATGGAACATATGGATGAGTATACGATTTTATATCAAGCAAAAAATTATATTACTACAGATAGAGAGATTAGAGAGTTTGTGGAGAAGAGTATGGGGATTGAAGCGGATACTATTATAAAATGTATTGAAAGTGACTCAGAAATGATTAGACAACTTGCACTAAAGTGGTTAGAGTTAGGAATGAAACAACTTAGGTATGAGTATCCACCTAATGTATCTAGAAGGATGGAGAAATATTACAATAATAACAAAAATTACTTAGCCCAAGCTTTAACACCACATGTAAAACAGGTAATTACAGGTTATACAACTAGTAACCATTAAAATAAGGTCTCTTTAGTAAAAGAGATCTTATTTTTTTTGCTCTAAAAGGTCTATTTTTGAAGGAGATACGCCAAAATATTTTTTGAATAATTTACTAAAATAATAGGCATCTTCATAGCCTACGTGTTTAGCCACTACATTAATGGGTAAATTTTGTGTCTGAAGAAGTTCTTTAGCTTTATTAAGGCGTATTTGAATAAGGTAACTAATAGGAGAAGTGCCCATTTCTTCTTTGAAAATTTTAGAGATATAAATAGGGCTAAGATACATGTTTTTGGCAATATGATCTAAAGAGATCTCTTTCATATAGTAATTACTCATATAATCAATAATAGCTTGCACAATGGTTTGTTTATCACGTGATTCTAAAGCAATAGCATTCCATTGAGGAGGAAGTGTTTCGGTGTCCATTTCTCTATAAAGTAGAATAATGAGTTTCATAACTAAAGATTTTAAGATAAAAGTATGACCAAGTTGATGTAGGCGTTGTTCTTTCTCTATTTCTTTACAACAAGTAAGAAACTCTTCCTTATACTTATTTAAAGTAAGGATAGGTGTTTCGTCAATATGCCTGATAAAATTAGTACGTTTAGAGCCATCAATAGCAAGTTGAGAAATACCGATATGTAACTCTGTACAATAATTAGTAAGTGTAGGAAGTGGTTGATGATAGATGTTTGGATTAAAAATCATTACATCTCCCTCTTTGAGTAAGTAATTTTCACCGTCTATGATATAAGGCATTTGCCCTGATGTAATAATAGAGAGTTCTACATGGTCATGGCAGTGATAACGAGTTGTCTGGGTAGAATCTTTTGTGGTAATGGCATTACAGATAAAAAGAATATGAGGATTATACTCATCTATAGCTTGGATGTTGGTAATCATAATGTCTCTCCTGCAATAATAATATATTTAATTATATACTAGTATAAGAATATACATCAATAGGGTAAGATAATACATTTTTATTTATATTTGAAAAGGTATAATGAATTTTGATTAAAAAATATGAGGAGGCAATACAAATGGACACTTTTAAGTGGTTATGGGGGTATCTTAAAGTATATAAACTGAGATATGCTTTAGGATTAGTATGTGTACTTATTGCATCGATAATAGGTCTAATCAATCCCATACTAGGAGGCACAATCGTTGATAGAGTATTAGAAGGAGGAGAAACCAATATCCTATTACCGATATTGGGGCTGATGGTTTTAACTGTAGTCGTAAAAAGTTTGATTGTGTATGGCTATCAAATGAATTTTGAGTATATTTCTCAAAATATCTTACTTGAAATCAGAGATAATTTATATGAAAAACTATTAGAATTAGATTGTGAGTATTATAAGACAACTAAGACTGGTGATATTATGGCAAGGATGACAGGAGATACAGATGCGCTTAGACATTTTATTGCTTGGGCCATTTATAATATTATTAATAATATTAGTGTATTCTTGTTTGCAGTTATTTATATGAGTTTTATTAGTATAGAGTTGACCATTGCGATGGTATTGGTTTGTCCGTTTATTGCATTTTTTACAATCAAAATGAGTAAACAAATTGGACCAACCTTTTATGGGGTAAGGGAAGCTTATTCCAAGCTAAATTCAGTTGTACAAGAAAATATTAGTGGGAATAGAATTGTAAAAGCTTTTTCTAAGGAAGAGTATGAAGTCGAAAAATTTGAAGCACAAAATCAGAATTATAAAAGAGCTAATATGGCTTCTGTTGGAATCACTCAAAAGTATTTACCTATACTAGAGTATTTAGCTAGTTTTTTAACAGTAATGATGATTTTAGTAGGGGGAATCTTAGTAATTAATGAAAAAATGTCTCTAGGAGATTTGATGGTTTTTAATGGCATGTTGTGGGCCCTTAATAATCCTATGCGTTCAGCAGGCTATTTAATCAATGATACCCAAAGGTTCATTGCATCTTCTGCTAAAATTAGAGAACTATTGGATACAGAATCTAAGATTAAAAATAATGAAGAGGTTGACCAGATTAGACGTATTAAAGGAAATATTAAATTTGAAAATGTATCTTTTAGTTTTGAAGATACAGATGCCTTAAAGAAAATTTCTTTCGAAGTAAACGCAGGGCAAACAGTCGGAATTATTGGGCATACAGGAGCAGGGAAATCTACACTCATTAATTTGTTGGCAAGATTTTATGAGCCAGTAAGTGGACGAATTCTGATTGATGGAAGAGAAATTAGAGAAATAGACTTAAATACGCTTAGAAGTAATATGTCTATTGCTATGCAAGATGTATTCCTATTTTCAGATACCATAGGTGCAAATATTGCTTATGGCTTACCTAAAGCATCAATGTCACAAATTAGAAATATTGCAACGATAGCAGAGGCAGATGAATTTATACGAAGTATGCCAGATGGATATGATACAGTGATAGGAGAACGTGGAGTAGGACTATCAGGTGGACAAAGACAAAGAATTGCATTAGCTAGAGCACTTATTACAGATCCATCTATTTTAATTCTAGATGATACAACTTCAGCTGTAGATATGGAAACAGAGTTTAAAATACAGCAAGAAGTAAGTAAAGAGCTTTCAGAAAGAACAACTTTTATTATTGCACATAGGATTTCTTCAGTCAAAGCAGCAGATTTAATTTTGGTACTAGAAGAAGGTCGTATAGTGGAACGAGGAAATCATGAGGCACTAATGGGATTAAAAGGAAAGTACTATGAAGTGTATGAAACCCAATTTGGTAACTTTGATGTGACTAAGGAGGCGGTATAATGGCTAGAAATACATACAATCAAGATGAAAATTTAGAAAATGGATTTAATCTATATCATCTAAAACGTTTAATGGGATATGCTAGACCTTATGCTAAGCCTATTATAGTTTCTATGATTTTAATGGTCGTTTCAAGTTTGGTTTCCTTATTAGGACCACTATTTATTAAAATGGCATTAGATGATATGATTCCTAATAAAAATGTGAATGGATTAATAGGTATTAGTGCAGCATTTATGGTGACATTACTCATAATTAGCTTGATTATGAAGCATCGAATTAATACCATGAATCAAGTAGGGCAAAACATGTTAATTGATATGAGACATGATTTATTTACAAACTTACAAAAATTACCTTTTGCCTATTATGATAACAGACCACATGGTAAAATTTTAGTAAGAGTAGTTAACTATATTAACTCCTTAAGTGATTTATTATCTAATGGATTTGTGAACTTAGTTGCAGATGTTGTCAGCATCTTTTTAACGATAGGATTTATGCTATATTTAGATGTCAAACTAACACTGATTGCGTTAATAGGTATACCTATTTTAATGGGGATTTTATTTCCACTTAAGAAGTTTCAAAGAGCAGCTTTTCAAAAATTAAGCACAAAACAATCTAATATGAATGCGTATGTGCATGAAAGTATAAGTGGAATAAGAGTAACACAGGCTTTTACAAGAGAAGAAGAAAATAGGAAAATTTATAAGGATGTATGTAGGCAATATAGTGATTCATGGATCGGTGCCGTAAGAATTAACTTTTTAATCTGGCCTAGTATTGATACCGTTTCTAATATTTCTATTAGTCTTATTTATATTTTTGCAGTGCTTATAAGTAAGACACCTGTTTCGGTAGGTCTATTAATTGCGTTTATAGGTTATGTGTGGCGTTTTTGGGGACCTATTAATAATATAGGTAACTTTTATAATAATATTATTAATGCGATGGCATACTTGGAGAGAATTTTCGAATTAATGGATGAAGAACCTACTATTAAAGACATAGAAGGAGCTAAAATTTTACCAAGTATAAAAGGTGAAGTGACCTTTGAACATGTCGCGTTTGCTTATGAAGAGGATAATCCTATTTTAAAAGATGTAAGTTTTACTGCAAAAGCAGGAGAGCGCGTAGCGATAGTAGGACCTACAGGATCAGGAAAAACAACTATTATTAATTTAATTAGTAGGTTTTATAATGTTAATGCTGGAAAAATATTAATAGATGGTCAAGATATCAGTCAAGTTACGTTAAAATCACTAAGAGAACAAATGGGAATAATGATGCAAGACTCATTTATTTTCTCCGGAACCATTATGGATAATATTAGATATGGCAAGTTAGATGCAACAGATGAAGAAGTAATTGCTGCTGCTAAAGTAGTTAAGGCTCATGATTTTATTATGGAATTTGAGGAAGGTTACTATACTGAGGTCAATGAAAGAGGAACCAGATTATCAGTAGGTCAAAGACAATTGATTTCATTTGCTAGAGCACTTTTAGCAGATCCTAAAATATTGATATTAGATGAAGCTACTTCAAGTATAGATAGTCAAACAGAGGTGTTACTTCAAGAGGGATTGGAGAAACTATTGGAAGGAAGAACTTCTTTTAT
>JBOFPL010000112.1:0-15122 GCA_051659885.1 Cellulosilyticaceae bacterium | reverse complement strand
TTCTTTCTAAATACATTTTCATTTGTTGAGATGTGGCATTAGAGATAACCTGCCTTCTCACATTAGGTGAATTGCCATAAACAATGTTTCCTTCCGAATCAACAACTTGTGAAACAATATAAGGTTCCATAAGATATCCACCATTAATAACTGCTGAAAATCCTGTTAACATTTGTAATGTAGTTGCTGTAAAGTTTTGTCCCATTGTATTTGTGGCCTTATCTACTGGTCCTAACTTATTGACATTATGTAATTGCCCTTTTGCTTCTCCTGGTAAATCTACGCCTGTTAATTCTCCAAATCCATATCTTTTCATATACTCATTAAATAATTCTTTTGGCATATTTTTTGTAATAGCAATAACACCTGGGTTACATGAGTTAGCCAAGACTTGTTCTAAGTTTTGCAATCCATGCCCTTCTCTTTTCCAACATCTGATAGTCGTATCTGCTACTTGAACATATCCTACACAGTTATGTTGAAAGTTCTCATTAGTGTATCCTTCTTCCAGAGCTGCTGCTACTATCAATGGTTTAAATACTGATCCCGGCTCATATGGATACTGTGTATTAAAGTTTTTCCATGCGCGATTTAAAACTTTAGTTTGGTCTTCTCCACTCAAACTGTCCCACTTTGCTTTTCCTATTTGTTCTGATAGATTAGTATAACGGTTCGGATCAAAATATGGATACGAATACATGCCATAAATCTCTCCCGTTTTAGGATTCATCACTAATGCCGCTGCATGCATAGGCGTATAAGTCTGAACATATTTATTCATCACTTGCTGTACATATTGCTGGATAACCTCATCTATAGTTATAACAACAGTACTCCCGTTAATAGGTGAAGCTACCTCTGTAGTGACAATATTACCCTCCTGCAATTTAGGAAATATCCTTCCTGGCTTTCCTTTCATATGCTCATTATATGATTGTTCTATTCCATATTGACCATTCTCACCATTAAAGAACCCAATTGCTTGTGCAGCTAACTCCTTCTTAGGATAGCTTCTTACAAAGGTTTCTTCAAACCAAACTCCTTTTAAAGGTTTTTCATCTAACATCTCCATATCTTCTGCACTAATATGTTTGAGAAAAACTTTATATCTGGAATCAGGTATCTTATTAACTATTGCTGCTATATCTTCTACTTTTTTCTTAGAATACGCTGCTAATTCTTTGTATGTAGCTTGTCTTACCTCTTCATTTTGTTCTAATAAAGCTTTAGGATCTAGAATAACATTATATACTATCGTACTTGTTGCTATTGTCTTATTATTACGATCAACAATATTCCCTCTCAATGCATCAAGTTCTGTCTCCGTTCCACTCATTCGTTCTAATACTTCTCGTTCAAAGTTTTCACCTTCTACGAATTTAAAGTAACTTATTCTATAAATTAAAAAAGCAAGTGTAGCTAGAAATAGAAATTGAACAATTCCTAGCCTTTTTCTTAATCTCGCTACACGTTCTTCGTTACTATTTTTTTTGTATCTTCTTTTCTTTCTTGCCATTCTCTTTTCATCCTATTCATTGTATACAGTATGATTTTCTTTTGGTAGTTCAATGTACACAACCTGATGCGGTAAAGGCTCAGACATATTCAACTGAGTAGCTGCCATATATTGTATATATTCCAAATTTAACGTAGAAGCTATAGTAGATTGAATACTATTTATAGCACTTTTTGTATCTCTTAATTGTGTATTAATAGCCTTTAATTCATTTTGTTTGATTGATAATTGTGCACTGACGTAAACAAAAGAAATTGCTGCCCCAAATAATACTACTCCGCATATCCCCATCTTAAGATTAAATAAAAAGTTTTCTTTTTTTTGCTTTTGAATATATTTTCTACTTAGTGATTGTGATTGTTCTTGCTCTTCATGCGATGCAGGATATGCTTGAGTATTATATTTATAAGCTGCACTACCGTATTGATAACGATACTTATTCCCTGGCTTATTCGCCATTCTAATCCCTCCTAATTATTTAAGAACTTTCGTTCTTATCTTTTCCCCTTTGTCACTTATAACTTTTCAATAATACGTAATTTCGCACTTCTTGCCCTTGGATTAATTTCTAACTCTTCTTTTGAAGGTAAGATCGGTTTTCTCGTAATGACTTTCACTTCAGGCTTTTTCCCACATATGCATATTGGAAAATGTTTTGGACATGTACATGGATCTTCTAACGTTTTGTAGGTATGCTTTACTATTCTATCTTCAAGAGAGTGGAAAGTAATAATACATAATCTGCCTCCTGGCTTCAAAAACTTTATTACATCTAAAATAGTTGGTTCAATAATATCTATTTCTCTATTAACCTCTATTCTAATTGCTTGAAATGTTCTCTTAGCTGGGTGTGGTCCTTCTCTTCTTGCTTTTGCTGGAATAGCCCTCTTGATTATCTCTACTAATTCATATGTGGTTTCTATAGGCTTGTCCTTTCTAGCTTCCACTATAAAATTAGCAATTCGCTTCGCCCAATTATCTTCACCATAATCCTTAATCACTCTAAATAACTCTTCTTCACTATATTCATTTACTACTTCATACGCACTAAAACTACTTTCTTGATTCATACGCATATCAAGTTTTGCATCATGCATATAGGAGAACCCTCTACTTGGTTCATCTAGTTGATGTGATGATACCCCAAGGTCAATCAGCATACCATCTACTCCTTCTGGTGATACCTCTTCTAGTATGCTTGCTACCTCTTCAAAATTACTTCTGACAATTGTTACCTTTGGGTTAACTTCTTTTAATCTTTCTGTCGAAACAGCCAGTGCATTAAGGTCTTGATCTATTCCTATAAAATGCCCTTTTGTTGAAAGTTTTTTACAAACCTCTTTCGCATGACCTGCTCCACCTAAGGTTCCATCAACATATGTTCCTGTTGCCTTAATATCAAGTCCTTCAATACATTCATTTAATAATACTGACATATGTTCAAAATTCATTCTTTATCCACCTTTATATTTCTTAATTCTTATAGCTTTTGTACTAAATTATTAAATCTTCATTTGGATACATTTTACCCACTTTATTTTATTCTATTGCTTAGCTACGTATTTTTCAAGTGTTTATCCACAAATTTATTAAGTTTTTAAGGTTTAGACCACTTAAAACTTATATAATAAAATAGACCTTGGTTATATAAAACCAAGGTCTTTTTTTAAACTAATTTGTAATTTTTATAATACTCTACAATTAAATCATCTAATTGCTGACTTAAACTATATACTTCAGCTATATCATCTGTGTACAAATCAACCTGTTCAACTAAATTATTTAGCTCATACTGTAAATTTCCTATACTACTTTCTACTTTATTCATTTCAATCCCTCCAAAAAACAAAAAAAATAATTTTCTATATCTCTCTATAAACCTAGTATACTTTGAATTTTGGAAAAAATCAACATTTATTTACATTTATTTGTATAAGCTATTCTTGATATTCTTTTTTCGACAAATTATAAAACCAACAACCCCCACAATTACCGATATTATAGCAACAATTTGCGAAATTGGAAAATGTACAACGTTAGCGATAAGTTGATCTGTACGTAATCCTTCTACCCAAAATCTCCCACCGCCATATCCTATTGCATATAAAAAGAAGATTTCTCCATTAGCTTTTTTATGTTTTCTATAAATAAGTAATAAAATCAGCAGACCAATATTCCATATTGATTCATAAAAGAAAGTTGGATGTACTTGAATATATTCTACTCCATTCTCAAAAACAATATTATCTATAATTTTTTGTGTCAAAGGAGTTGTTACTTGTTCCTTCAAAATTCGCATTGCAAACATATTATTTGTATAATCACCAAAAGCTTCTTTATTCACAAAATTGCCATATCTCCCAATAGCTTGACCTACTAAAAGCCCATATACAGCTATATCTGCAAAGTGCCAAAAGTTAATTTTCTTCCTTTTAGTATAAATAACAGCAACTAAAATAGATGCTAAGATCGCACCATAAATAGCTATTCCACCTTGTCTTAAGTTAAAAATACTCATTAAATTATCTTTATAATATCCCCAATTAAAGGCTACAAAATAAGCTCTTGCACCTATAATAGCAAAAACAATATCATATAATAAAAAATCAAAAATCAGGTCGGGATTCATCCCTTCTTTCTTTGCAATGTACATAGCCATTAAAAGCCCTAACATAATACCGGTTGTTAAAATAATTCCATACCAATATACAGGCATTCCAAAAACATTAAATGCTATCGCATCTATATTAAATGACAATCCTATATGTGGAAAATATATATTCGGCATACCATTCCTCCTTTGTTTGTTAAATCATATTTTCTTCATTATAGTCTTTTTGCTTTGTTCTGTAAATTATTATGTCCGCATATTTTATATACTTTCATCTATACTATTATAGTAAGGTGTTATATTGATTTTATAAAGGAGTGTTATAAATGCCTAGTTATAAAAAGCGTCATTATCGTGTTGTTGAGAGAGATAAAGCTTTAGATGACCAAAACAACTTAATTACTCAAGAAAACCTAAGACAATTATCTCTTTTAGGTATTTCAATGTATATACTCTCAATTTTACTAAGTTTTATGTTGGGATATGCCCTAGGAAAAGAAAAATAAAACTGCAAAATCTTTTGCAGTTTTATTTTTTCATTGAAACCTCTCTCTATATCTTATATAATTTAAAATTAGTGTCACCTAAGTGATTCACTAAGGATTTGAGATACGAAAGGATGAAATAAATGAAATTAGGTATAGTAGGTTTACCAAACGTAGGAAAAAGTACACTTTTTAATGCACTTACAAAAGCTGGTGCAGAATCTGCAAACTATCCATTCTGTACAATAGAGCCAAATGTAGGAATTGTTGCTGTTCCAGATGCACGTCTTGAAACATTAAGACAGCTTTATAATTCTGAAAAAATCTTGCCTGCTGCTGTAGAATTTGTAGACATTGCAGGACTCATCAAAGGTGCAAGTAAAGGTGAAGGTCTTGGTAACCAATTCCTATCACATATTCGTGAAGTTGATGCCATTGTACAAGTTGTAAGATGTTTTGAAAATGATAATATTATCCATGTAGATAAAACAGTAGATCCTATCAGAGATATTGAAACAATTAACTTAGAGCTTATTTTCTCTGATATGGAAGTACTTGAAAGAAGAATGTCAAAATCTCGTAAAGCATCTAAGGCTGACAAAGCTCTAGCAGCAGAACTAGTTATTCTTGAAAAAGTCTATGCAGAACTAGAAAATGGACGCCCAGCTAGAATTTTCCTAGGTGAAAATGATGAACAAGACATACTAATTAACTCTCTAGGACTTATTAGTGCAAAACCTGTTCTTTATGCTGCTAATGTCTCTGAGGATGATTTAATAAGTGGTGAAGATAATGAGTACGTAACAAGAGTAAGAGAATTTGCTGCATCCCAAGGCGCCGAAGCCTTTACTATTTGTGCTCAAATTGAACAAGAACTTTCTGAGCTCAGTGATGAAGAAAAACAAATTTTCCTTGAAGATTTAGGTCTATGTGATACTGGTTTTGATAAACTTATCGCGGCTAGCTACAAATTACTTGGTTTAATTAGTTATTTAACAGCAGGTCCTAAAGAAGTTAGAGCATGGACTATCACAAATGGCACTAAAGCTCCAGGTGCTGCCGGAAAAATTCACTCTGACTTTGAGAGAGGCTTTATCCGTGCTGAAATTGTAAACTTTAATGATCTTGTAGCGTCTGGCTCTTATACTGCTGCTAAGGAAAAAGGCCTCGTTCGTCTAGAAGGTAAGGAATATGTTGTAAAAGATGGAGATATCATTCTCTTTAGATTTAATGTATAAATAAAGAGCACCCACTAGTGGGTGCTCTTTATTTATACATTTTATTTTTCTAAGTGGTGATATGTTTCCTCTTTTGTGTCTACTGGATTTTCACTATCTGTTTTAAACTTAGATACTAAATCAGGAATATTCGACACAAGCCCTGGTACCATATCAATCAACTTACTAATACTATCCTGTCCTTTAATATTAATGAGTTGTGTTGTTCCATTTTGAATTACCAACATTGCACTCGGGGTAATACGCGCCCCTAATCCACCTAATCCTGCATCACTTTGACCATCTACAGTTCTCTCTCTATCTTTTTTCTTTTCTTGTAACTTAGATGTCGCCGTAGCACCTGCTGCTACCCCAAAGCTTACATCTACTAAAGGAACTAAAATAGTATCTTTAATATGAATAGGTTCTCCCACTACTGTTTTTGTTGTAATAAAATGTTCTAATTGTTCTAAAAGTACTCCCAGATTATCATTTAATTGAGACGCCATTTCTTTCTTCCTTCCTAATGTTTAATATAGTTTTAACGTAATTTCTTACGGATTTATTAATTAAAAATACCAATAAAACTTTAAGTATTTTATATAGCCTTATTCTTCCTTCTGCATCCACATCTCCCCAAAAGCCTTTTTCCTCAAAGTTAGCCTGTAGGCACCCATACTGACCATATAAAGGATAAATTAAACTGGCGGCTGCTAACCATTCTCCAGTTTGTGCTGGATCTTCTCCCCCTATTACAATATTAAACTTAAAATATCGTGGCTTAATCGTTTTAAACAGTTGAATAACCAGTTTTTTTATACCTTCTACAAATCCTTTTCTATATTCATTGTTCCATAAATTTTTTATATCTTCCCACAAGCTTTTGATTTGATCTTGTTTAAAAGTGGATTTTTTCTTTTCTTTCTTTAATTCTTTATCTCTACACGTTCTAGTTTCTTCTTTTTCTATCACTGTCGAATCTTGTAATGTTTTTGAGGTTAGTTCCTTACTTGGTAAAGGCTTCTTAGTCTTCTGCGTTACTTTTTTTTCTGGCTGTATTGCATCTTCATTCGTTTCTTGCACTGTTTCTTTTATTTCTTGTTCTTGATTGACTTTTCTACCTAAAACTTTAAAATCTAGTATATTTTGCCCTTCTTTTAGCTGATATATAATCGTTAAAATATAAAAAATCTTTATTTTACTGTATAGATTTATTTGTTCATATTTTTCAAACTCAACAATATAATCAATAGGCAAAGTCAATACAAGAACAACTATTAAAATTATCAGACCTACTAAAGTAATTACTAACCCTAATAGTATCTTTAGTATCAAATAGATGATCGACATCTTTCACCTCTTTACTATACTTTTAGTTGTTCATATCGTAAGGTTTTTTTATTATACATTTCATCTATTAATTCTGTTAAATAATCAAGTATTATTTCTTTTTCCTGAGCTACTCCTATTAAATAACAGTCTTTATATTTATCATTTAGATGCTGTCCTTTTATAATTTCAAACATATAGTTTTCATAGTTGGGCGTACATAATAAATATAAATTTTTTTTACATTTATTATATTTAATTTGATTTAAACAAAATTTTTTAAACTTAATTTCATCATCTACTTTTAGATGTTTTGAAATTTTCATTTATCAAGCCAACTCCTTTATTTTTAATCCTTTATTTGGGATAATCTTCCCTTCATTATAGCATAGCCCAAATATTTTGCCTATAAATACTTTATCTTCTCTCTTTCTTACTATATAATAATGGAGAACCTGGGACATTATATTTATTATTAGAAAGAAGGTCGATTTAATATGCTTACATTTTTTAAATTGCATCCTCAATATCAATTTTATATTGCTTTAGGTGGTGCACTCCTCACTTTACTAGGATTTATTTTATTCAAAAAGATAGTTAATAAATTTCTATTAAAGTTAGCTAATAAAATTAATTTTCGTGGATCTAATCTCATGGAGGACTTTAATACTTCCATTAAGCAACCTCTAGAGTATTGGTGGTTAGCTACAGGATTATACATAAGTCTTGAACTTTCTCCTTTTGTGGGAGGGGGCAAAAGCGCCAAACCACCTTTAATATTAGGGGATGAGCTTCAACTTGCTCTCGATATACTTTCCTCAGAGCTACTCACTAAGTGCTATGCCTGCTTAGTTATCATTCTTCTAACTTGGGCTGGTTGCAATTTAGTCACATTTTATGAAAAGTTTTTAGTTAATATTGGCTCTAAATTTACACTTTTCGATAATTCTGTACTTATTAGATTTAGTGCTAAACTTATAAAATTAACATTGATTATCGTTGCTTTACTTGCATCTGTTTCTCAATTCATTAGACTAACCCCTATTCTCACTAGCGTTGGATTTGCTGGGGCAGCATTAACTTTTATTGCCAAAGATACCCTAACAGATGTACTAAGTGGTATTGTTCTTATGATTGATAAACCTTTTTCCATTGGAGACTGGATTCAAATAGGTACATTAGAAGGTACTGTAGAAGATGTTAGTTTTCGCAGCACACGTATTAGAACCTTTACACAAGGTCTAGTAGTAGTCCCAAACTCAACCTTATCAGATAACAATATTACAAACTGGTCTGCTATGTGTAAACGTCGTGTTACTTTTGACCTAGGTCTTACTTACAGCACTTCCAAAGAATCCATTCAATTAGCAGTATCAGAAATTGAATACCTTTTACGTAATCATCCTCACGTAGAAACAGATTCTGCTTTAGTTTATTTTAGTACCTTTGGTAATTCTTCACTTAACCTTACAATTATTTACTATTCTCAGCTTACTGACTTAATGGGTTTTTCTAAGTTAAAAGAAGATATTAATTTAGGTATTATGGATATTGTTTCTAAGCATACTCTTAATATTGCATTTCCTACTCAAACTATTATTCTAGACCAATAGTTTAAGTAAATTATAAAGCGAGGGTATAACATTCTTTTGTTACACCCTCACTATTACTTAAAGGAGCTTCCTATGAAATCAGCACGCACACATGTCAATCTCACACTAGCTACTCCATCTGAACTCTCAGATTCTAAAAATTTGCTTACACGACTCACACAAGCTTCCCCACATCCCTCTACTTCCAACCCACTTAAACCATTCATCTCTTTAGACGATTGCTTATTATCAGATTTAGCCAAAGTATTTGACTCTACAGATGACGTAGAAGAACCTCCTCTGGATATCTTGATAGATTCATTTATTCATAAATACGAAACACCTACCTACCAATCCCTTGATGAGTTATTAGATGCTTCCATCAAAACACCTGAGTATAGACCTCAGTCTGTAAAATCACTCTCTGATGTTTTAGATGGTCTTATAAACGATCTCTAACACTTAATTTGATTTCGTCCGGATAGTTTGGCTTCATATAATTTATGATCAGCTGCTTCTATTAGTTTATCTCTTTCATCAATTTCTTGGGTTACCTGAGCAATTCCTGCACTTAGTGTAACCTTTACTTCTTCTCCTTCATAATAAAACACTCTGTCTGCTACAGTCTTTCTAATTTCTTCAACAATTGAAATAACCTCTTGTTGATTTTGTTGGTGAATAATAAGTAAAAATTCTTCTCCTCCATATCTAGCTACCCAATCTATCCCCTTTCTTAGCTTGCTACGAATAACTCCACCTATCTCTCTAAGTATTTCATCTCCCACTAAATGACCATACCGATCATTAACATGTTTAAAAAAATCAATATCTAGCATAACTGCATTTAATACCACTTTTTTATTTCTAGTTTGAGTTACATCTATTTCTAACCTTTCATTAATATATCTTCTATTAAAACACCCCGTTAACTCATCTGTTACAACCAATGCATTCATATATGCAATTTCTTCTTTTAGTTCCTTAACTGTTTTTTTATCCACATTCTCTACTATACTTGAATTTGTAATATCCCTAAGTGTTTCTAAAACATATCTGTTCCCATTTTCTTGAATAGGAGCTGCCATTACCCAATACAATTTTTCTTTATTATACTCGATTTTAACAATGGTCTGGTTTTCTTGATACGCCCTAGTTGAAATACAATTTGTACAAGTTTTCTTTTCCTTCCAAAATTCATAGCAATTATGCACTATATTAGATTTACCCAAATTCATCTCTATAACTTCACTATTTAAAGGATCTACTATTCTTATGATATCAAACATCTGCTCTAAATACTTTGTTGCGTTGAGTATCCCACATTCCATACCTGATCTCCTCTCTTACAAGCTCTTAAGCTTCATCTCATCTAACTGCTTCATAAATTCTATGGCTAATTTTATAGAAGCTTCATAATCTTGTATTGCAGAAAATCCATAATGTGTATGTGCATACCTCACAGGTATTCCCAAAACTAAACATGGCACAGCTTTATCCTCTATATGTATAGGTCCTGCATTTGTCCCTCCACCTATTCTTACTGCACTCTGATAGGGAATCCCATTTCCTTTTGCTATATCTTTAGCTAATTTTAATAATCTCGTATTAGCTATAAAACTTTTATCAAAATGTCTAATCTGTGTTCCTTTTTTCACAACACCTTGAGCCTCATATCGATCTAAAAATGTATCATCTGCAGGTGATCCCTCAAATACAATTGCTAGATCTGGTTTAATTTGTGCAGTATTCACCTTTGCTCCTCTACACCCAACCTCTTCTTGTACAGAAATTGAACCTACTACATCTACAGCTAACTCTATTCCTTCCAATGCTAACAATGTCTCCAAAACACATCCACAGCCCAATCTATTATCAAAGGCTTTACCTAACATCATTCCAGTTTGCTCATTATAGCTAAATGTTGCATCTGGTACAATGGGTGCCCCTGGCTCTACTCCAAAAACCTCTATCACTTCTTCATAACTCGTTGCACCTATATCAATTACCATCTCATGTAAGGGTTCCATTTTTATCTCTCCTACATTAAAATGTGGAGGTTTAGTAGCTACTACTCCTGGTATATAATGTCCTTTTTCATTTCTAACCATTACCTTATGAGCAGGTACTGTCTGAGGTGTCCATCCTCCTAATGTTAAAAACTTTAGTGTCCCATTAGCTTTAATACTATGTACAATAAATCCCACTTCATCTGAATGTCCATCTAGCATAATAACTGGTTTAGAGCCATTATGATTTTTTCTATAAATAATTAAATTCCTCATAGCATCTTCTTGTATATTAAATTTATCTTGAAATTTATCTTTTATAATTCCTACTACTTCATCTTCGAAACCTGATACTCCATAAGCATTCGATAAACTTTCTATCATATCAATTGATTGTTTATTCATTATTTCCTCCTATTAACACTTTATTCTCAATTATAGTTTATCGCTATTACCAATAGATTACAACCCTTCCTACTTTGTGAAAAGCAGTAAGAGTTGTAATCTTTCCTAATTAATCCACACCTTAGTTCCTATAGGAATATTATCATAAAACCATTTACTCTCTTCTTCTGATAACCTAATACATCCATGAGATACTCTTTGACCTAGTTGATACTTGCCTTCTTTTATATAATTTCCTGTTTTATCAAACAGGATGGAGTGATACATATAATCTCTAAAAATAACCACTGCATTTTTACACATAAATCCTTTTCCCATCCCAAAGTAAGGCATTTTATATTCTAATTTAAATTCTCCCCTTGGTGTTAGGTACGTATTTCTTCCTGAAGAGCATCTCATTATTTTTTCTATTTTCCAATTTTCTTTTTCCCCAGTTAGCACATACGTTTTCTGCCTATATAAATCCGTCCATACAAAATAATTCGTTTCACTTTCTATTCCCTTTAGATTAACATAGTCTTCAATTTCTTGATTAGATAACTGATCCCATTTTACACCTTGATCAGATTCAATTTCTACACTGTCCCAAGGAATAAATACTTGCTTACCTTTCTTATCTATAACTATATAATATTGTTTTTTCTCTCCTCTCCATATTTCTACTACTTCTTTAGCTTTAAACTCACCTACTGGATATTTCATCGTTCCTGTCACAATGTACGGACTAAATATACTTTCTAACATTTTTAGTCTTACTTGACCTTCGTAGGCTTTTAGAATTTGTTCATTTTTTTGTCCATAGGGATTAGTTTCGTCTAATTCTTGCTTAAGTTCATGAATACTTATTAAAAAGCTAGTTAAGTAAATAACTTTCTTTTCTTTACTAGTTATTTTAAATTCTCTTTGTATTTTTTCTCCTACCTGTAATTCTTGATCATTTATAACTTCAATGTACTCTTTTCCATCCCAGAATATATCTTTATATTTAAATCTTATAAAATAAGGAGAAATATTAACTATCTCTGCTTCATCAATCTTTATATATCGGTTTAAATCATAATATTTATCCGAAATACTGAATCCTTCTGTAAGTTCTTTCACCTCCCATAACCCATTTAAAGCTTCTAACGGTATTAAAATTTTATCATTTACGAGCAACGAATAGGTTCTTATATTTCCTATATAAATGGGCTCATTATTTATATAGGCCTTACCCTCTTGAATTTTTTCTTCTGCTAGGTCACTTTTCCCTTTATTTAAAGTAATATTTATTTTTTGTTTTTCTTTTTGAATGTCTGCTCCTATTCCTCGTAGGGTATTTAAAGAAATATACATTTGATTACCCATTTCATAAAGCAAATGTTCTCCTTCTTCAGAAATCAACCTTTTTTCACTTTTTATAACTTTACCGACTAAATATTTTTCAAAATAAACTATTTTAGGAGTAGCTAATATGCTAACCTGACAAAAAATACTTAGTATGATTATTCCTATTATTTTCTTCATTAATCGCCGCTCCTTTTAATACCTATTTTTGCCCAAAAAATAATTTCTATGATAAAAATAACTATGATTGACAAAACACAGAAATAGTTTATAATAATTATTATATAATACTAGTTATAAGTATTTATATACATATTATTTATTTTGGAGGTTTTTATGAAAGCAACAGTTGATCATGATATTTGTATTGGGTGCGGTTTATGTGCTTCTTTATGCTCAGAAATTTTCGAGTTAAATGATGAAGGTCTTGCTGATTCTACAGTAACTATCATTTCAGAAGATTTAATAGCATGTGCTGAAGATGCTAAAGATAGCTGCCCAGTTAATGCCATTGAAATAGAATAAGGAGTTAATAATTATTAGCCCTAATAAATAAATGAGCTAGAAAACTAAATTTTAATTAGTTCTCTAGCTCATTTTCATCTATATACTTATCTATATCCCTTTATAAACTATTTATGCATTTTGTGACAGTCTCTTATTCCTTTCCTATATTTCTGCTTAGATTTACCATTACTAATCCTGCTATCAAGGCACATCCTCCCCCAAAAGCAAATGGCAGTCTATTCCCTATCATAAAGATAAATCCAGCTGTTAAAGAACCTACAATCATACCTATTGCCTTAGCTGAACCCTGTATTCCCATTACTTCTCCATAGTTCTCTCTTGCAAGTTTTGAAACAATACTTTGTTGAATAGGTACAACCAACGAACTTGCAGCTATAAATAGCACTAAGAAAATAATACTAATAATCATATTATTCATCATACTCGCTAATAGAATAGAAACACCTGTTATTAATATAGTATACTTTATACTCTTGTACTCATTAAATCGTTTACCCAAATAAGGATTCACAAAAAGGTTCATACACAACCCAATTACCCCTGCAATAGCCATTACTATTCCATTAATGGTACTTGGCATATGTAATACTGATTCAATATAATAATTAATTGTAGAATTATAAGCTGTCGTCGTCATAGTAATCAACATCATTACTAAAATCATACTTCCTATCGCTGTTTTAAAATCAATAAATGTCCGATTAGGCTTAAGGTGTCCTAGATAAACTGTTAATTTTTCTTCCTTTATATTTCTATCTTCTCTAACAACACACAGAATAATCCCTGTAATTATTACGCAAAGAATACCTTGTGCCAAAAATGTATATCGGTAATTATTTCTTCCGATAGTTCCTCCTAACAACGCCCCTACTGAACTCCCTATTGAAACACTTGCTGTATGATAGGATAAATATTTTACTCTCTCTTTAATACTAGAAAGATCTGTCATATAGGCTATAGCTGTTGTTACAAAGCACACCGAAAGTGCTCCTCCTAACAATCTAAAAACTAAAATAACCATAATGTTCGTACTATAGCCAAATCCAACCTGACTTAACCCATAGCCAATAACCCCTAAAGCTAAAAACCTTTTTCTTCCTCTTTGGTCTGAGAATGACCCCCATATAGGTGACATCACAAAGTTAGCAACGGCCATAAATGAGAATAATACACCAAACATATAGGATGGTAATTTAAGTTCATTAATTAACATTGGTGTGACAGGATGAGCCATATTGAATGTGGCCATTGTTATAAAATTAATAAATAATAATTTATTAATTTTATCTTTATTTATTACTTCCATCTATCTACCTCTTTTCGCAAAAAAAGGAGAGCTTTCTCTCCCCCTTTTTTGTTATACTTTTAATATGTAATTTATTATATTTTAAATTTATATCATTGTAAAGTATAGCTTCCTATCAAAAAGAATAATACATTGATTCATCATCCATATCTTCAAACTTTTTGATACATTGATGACAAGTATAATACTCATCTTTGACATATCTTACTTGTTCTGATGAAATTTCAAATATTTCTCTTATTTGATTTAAAGTAAATTGTTCTAAACATTCATCATGATACATAACAAATTGTTTACTATTTGTATTATATGCGACTCTTCCCCTTGGCCAAAAATCATAGCTTTTTTGTGTTGTATCTCCATGTGCCCTTCTCCATACACGATCATGTCCTTCTGGTGGACTAATAAACACACCTTGTTGCATTCCTTCTTGCAATTTATATTGTTCACTAATTATTTTTCCTTCTACATAAAAGAAAACACCTATTCTATTCATCAACTTCCTCCTTATTATAATTCCTTTTATATTATACCTCTTATACAAAAAAAACAGCAAGGAACTCCCTACTGTTTTTCTATATTCTTAATATACCTTCTATTTCCCCTAGTTTTTCCTTATAGTACTTCTTATCTATTTTATATTTAGCCTATCTTAGTGTGCGTTTTTAAGCATTTTTCTCATTTCCTCTACGGTATAAGGAGGTGTTTTAGAATGGATGATACCATGACAATTATCACATATTGGAATTAAATCCTTAATTGCATCAGTATTTGGAAGATATTCTTCTTTATCATCTTTAG
>JBOFPL010000111.1:0-2426 GCA_051659885.1 Cellulosilyticaceae bacterium | reverse complement strand
GAAAAGGATTATGGAATTATATGAGTGCACATTTCTCCATGATTAATGAAGTAAAAGGAAATACCCATACCAATGAGTCATTAGCCTTTTTATTAGAAGATAGTGAAATAGAAGAGAAAATACAGCCATTCTTTATGGGACGAATAGTGGATGTAGAAGAATTTATCAAGAAGTTCCCATTCGATCATCCATTAAAAGATAAGGGGTTTACCTTTGTAGTTTCAGACCCAATGTTAGAATGGAATAGAGATAACTTTGCAGTTTTGTGGGATCAAGAGGGCAATATGCAGGTGTCGAGAGAGAGTATTGGTGATACAATTAAATTAGATATCAGAACACTGACGACTATGCTCCTAAGCTATAGAAGACCTGCTTACTTAGCGAGAATAGGGAGAATAGAAGCTAAGGCTGAAACGATTAAATTGTTAGAGACATTGATCCCTCAAGAAGAACCTTATTTCTCAGATTACTTCTAGAATCAGGGTGAGGAGAAGTTGCTAGAAAGGATACTGCATGATAAAATATGAAAATATAGTAGAGGCTACCTTTATCTCGAGGCCTAATAGATTTATTGCACATTGTTTGATAGAGGATGAGGAAGTCGTGGTACATGTAAAGAACACGGGAAGATGTAAAGAACTACTGATTCCAGGTGTGAAGGTCTATTTAGAACATCATAATAATCCAAAGCGTAAGACAAATTATTCACTCATAGCGGTACAAAAAGGGCAGAGGCTAATTAATATGGATTCACAAGTGCCGAATAAAGTTTGTTATGAAGCATTACGGGAAGGTAAGCTTATTTTGCCAGATTTTACGTATCCGATAGAAAGGATTAAAGGCGAGTATACGTATGGAAATTCTAGATTTGATGTGTATGTAAAATCTGAGAGTGAAGAGGCGTTTGTTGAAGTAAAGGGTGTCACGCTGGAAGATGAGGGCGTAGTTAGATTTCCTGATGCACCAACTGAGCGTGGTGTGAAGCATATCTATGAGTTAGTAGAGGCTGTAAAGTCAGGCTATAAAGCTTATATCTTATTTGTTATACAGATGGAAGATGTAAGATACTTTGAGCCTAACAATGTAACGCATCAAGCATTTGGAGAGGCTTTGAGGTATGCAAAAAGTCAAGGTGTACACATTTTGGCCTATGATAGTGTGATTAGAGCAGATGGGATCGCATTGAATCAGCCTATAGAAATTAGGCTAAGTGAATAAAGAATGATAAGCTTTTCGGTAGAAAATACTGAAAAGCTTATTTTTTTGAAAATAAGTTGACGTATAATACTATACGGCATATAATATCACTATAATACTATATGAAGTATAATATGCGAGAATAAATAGCATAATGACAGTAGAGAAACATGACCAAATGATAGGAGGTAGGAGATGGCATTTCAACTAGGAGGTAGTTTACTAGATGCATGTGTACTGGCCATACTTGACCGAGAAGATACTTATGGGTATCGTCTAACGCAAGAAGTAAGAGAAGCTATGGAAATTTCAGAATCTACTCTATACCCAGTACTTAGAAGGTTACAAAAAGACGGTTGTTTAGAAACTTATGATGAACCTTTTCAAGGGCGTAATAGAAGATACTATCGTATCACTGATGTGGGGAAGCAAAAGGTAATAGCATATACTGAGGAATGGCAAGCGTATCAAGAAAAAATCAATAAAGTATTAATGGGAGGGTGGAGAGATGAATAGAGAATCGTTTATCTCAGCATTAAGAAGTAAATTAACGAAGCTATCTCAAGATGAGTTAGAATCAGCAATAGGGTACTATGAAGAGTACTTTGATGAAGCAGGAATAGAAAATGAAAAAAAGGTACTTGAGGAATTGGGGACCCCAAGTCAGGTAGCAAAACAAATCATGGCGGACTATGCAATTAGAGAATCAGTGAGTGAGCCATTATCGCCAAGTAGTGGAATTAAAACGATATGGATTGTTATTTTAGCTATTTTAGCAAGTCCAATTGCTTTGCCTTTAGCTTTTGCAGGATTAGCGCTTGTATTTTCTGCCTTTATTACTATTGCGGCACTTGTATTTGCAGGAGGAGTAGTGGTATTTACGTTCTTCACTACAGGAGTAGCTTTATTTGGCATGATGTTTAGGATACTTTTTATCCATCCGATGACAGCAGTTCTTTGTTTAGGGGTTTCTGTTGTGATGATAGGGATAGGGCTACTGGCAGTAGTACTTGTTCATTGGATGATTAAAGGATTAATGCCTATAGTAGTAAGAGGGATTAGTAGTATATTTGAAAAAACAAAGAGGGGGGCTACGCGATGAAGATGAATCCGAATAAAATGCTTAAGTTAGCTGGATATATGGTTGTTGTAGGAATAGGGATATCCATTCTTGCCATAGTATGTGGAGCGAAGACTAATATAGGTATCATTAATGGAGAAGTAGTACT
>JBOFPL010000110.1:0-5918 GCA_051659885.1 Cellulosilyticaceae bacterium | reverse complement strand
CTCCTAACCTCTCATATTGCTCATCTTCCATATCCCCTTCCCCTTCTCCTGCTCCTAGCACCTCATCATAACACGCTTCCACATCCTCTTCTCCAACTGCTAACATCTCATCATAGATTGCTTCGATACCACCTTCGCTCACTTCTGACCCATGTGCAACTATATAATTGGCTAACCGATGATTTCTCATATAAAAGGTCATACGCTTGATACGGTCAAAATAAGATAGATACAGTTTGCCATCAAACTTATCCTCACTGTCATTAAACTCTTTTTTAGATTTATACACCTTCCCGATCCTTGCAAAAGCTGTCCGAAACTCTCCTTTACTAAACCCTAATTCTTCACACCAACTATCCCCTTTTCTATAGCTCGGATCTTCACAAGGTTCTAGAAATTTAAAAAACATCTCTCCATCATTTTTCTCAAACCAAAACTCCAATTGCATCATCACCAAGGTTGAAGTAACCCCCCCTGTCACCTTATTCAGTTCTGGACAATATCTTAATTTTTTCATCATTTGCTGTTCCTCATCTCTTCTAAAATAATTTCCCTTACATAATGTTAGATACCCCATACCCCCCTCCTGCGTTGCAATAAAAATAAAAAAAGTTATAGTTTCTGCATCTTGCACAGACAAACTATAACTTTTTTGTTCAAGTTAACTACTCTATTTATTCCTTATCTTTAAAAACTTCTACTATGAGTCTCGTCATCACATACATAAAGGCTGAGAAGAAAAATACGCCGCCCATACCATAAATCAATACTTTTATACCTTCTATAATATTCATCTACATCCCCCCTATAGTAATAATGCAAGTATTAATCCTCCTACAATTACAGATGCTATTTGTCCTGCTACATTGGCACTTACAGCTTGCATCAGTATAAAATTTTGTGGATCTTCTTTTTGTGCAAGCTTCTGTATCGTTCTTGCAGACATCGGAAATGCAGATATCCCTGCAGCTCCTACCATTGGATTAATCTTATGCTTAGTAAATAGATTAACCAATTTTACAAATAAAACACCCCCTATTGTATCTAACACAAAAGCTAATACCCCCATCCCCATAATCATTAGCGTAGCTGGTGTTAAAAAAGCTTCTGCACGCATAGTAGCAGAGATAGAAAGCCCTAGTAAAATGGTTACAATATTAATAAGCTCATTTTGCGCTGAGTCACTTAACCGATCCACTACCCCTGATTCTTTTAATAAATTACCAAACATTAGGAATCCAATAAGAGGTACTGAAACAGGTGCGATAAATCCCGCCATTAAAGTCACCATAATAGGAAAAATAATTTTTACTTTCTTAGAGATTTTTTTACCCGTATAATTCATACGTATTTTACGCTCTTCTTTAGTGGTCACTAATTTAATTGCAAAAGGTTGGATAAGCGGAACAAGCGCCATATAGGAGTAGGCAGCTACAGATATAGGCCCTAACAAATGAGGTGCTAATTTATTTGAAACATAGATTGATGTGGGTCCATCTGCTGCGCCTATAATCCCGATAGAAGCTGCTTCATTTAAATCAAATCCCAAACAAAGCGCTATAATCAAAGTAAGGAAAATACCCAATTGTGCTGCAGCTCCCAAAAAAATCATTCCTGGCCTTTCAAGTAATGGTCCAAAATCAATCATTGCTCCTACACCAATAAATATCAGTAATGGAAATAACTCTGTTGCAATTCCCATATTAAAAAGGTAATCCAATACCCCCTCTACCATTCCACTTCCTTCTCCACTCGATATAGCCCCTGATAACGGAATATTCACCAGTATCACGCCAAATCCCATAGGTAACAGCAGTGTCGGCTCAAACTTCTTGACTATTGCTAAGTAAATCATCACCATACCTAATATCAACATGATTCCTTGCCCCATTGTCATACTTGTTACACTTGCAAGTATTCCTTCCATATCCAATCCCCCTACTAGATTTAATAAATTACTTTATCTAATACATATATATGTCAGATACTTTAGATAATTTCTTACAACTTTGTCACGCCTTTAGCTTTTTTATCATATTAATATATTAGCTATGATATCTATCCTTTCTTAAAAATCAAGATACTAAAAGGGGACCAGTAGATTGTATTAATCTGCTGGTCCCTCTGTGTTTATATTTCTATAGTTTCTTCTACTATTTGATTAGTATGTACAGCTGGCAAATGCATATTTTTATACACCGCAACCATTCTAATAATAAAAATAACTAATACAGATAGATATAGAGCTGCAGTATGTGGCATCATCCTATTCATATACCAATAAAATATTGCACCTATAATAGACGCTACTGCATAAATTTCTTTTTCTAACACTACCGGTGTGCGATTAGCCAATACATCTCTTAGAATGCCTCCACCTACCCCTGTCATCACACCTACGAAACTACATAAAAAGATATTATCCCCAAATCCATTTTGGATGCTTATGTTACTGCCAACTACAGTAAATATCCCAAGTCCTATAGCATCTAATATATGCATAGTACCTTTGACATAAGGATACTTTCTATTGCCTATAATTTTATGATGATATCTATAGCCTAATATGACTCCGGTCACCGTTAGCGCTGCTACCACACAATATACAGGGTTAATAAACATGGCTGGTGGTGTATTGCCTAATATAATATCCCTAATCATCCCTCCACCTACAGCTGTAGAAAGCCCTAGTATCATAATCCCTAATATATCTAATTTTCTTTGTATACCCACTAAGCTTCCTTGTAGTGCAAATACTACTGTCCCTATCATTTCCATATAAAAAACTAGTTCCAAGTTCTATCCCTCCAGTATGACTCTTTCCTTTCCAATTTTATAACTTTATTCAGGTGATGTCTATCAAAATCCTCACACTTATTTTAAAGAGGTGATCCCCCTACTATCAGTATCACCTCTTTAAAATAACCCTATACCCTTACATCTATCAAAAGCATCAAAGACTGATGCACACTCTTTTCATCAATCATCCTTGCACAAATATCCTCTATATAAGCAGCTACCGTTAACTTGTTGGCCCTTACTAAGTCACATATTTTTTTTCCTTCTACGTATTCTGGTAGCGTTACAAAGGTACTCTTTATTAAATCATAATAAACTGCATGTACAGTCCTAGCCTTATCTTGTGCAACATAAGTTAACTTCACTTTCACATTAACTTCTACACCCAACTTAACACCTGTCAACCTTTGTCCCTCGAAGCTCTTTCCCTTATATGTTTCAATCAAATCTGTATGCCCCACTTCTGGCCATGCGACTACCCCTAATAGTCTTTCCATAGGCGGCTTATGCATCGGGAGATCAAGGGTGTCACATATTATTTTTTCTTTAAAATACATCACTTCTTCTGGTAGTTCTTCTGCAATGGCACTTCCTGCCAAATACGCCATATCTATCCCCCCTTAGCATAAATCTGCTACTAGCATCATAGTAATATTATTATAAACCTCTCTACAATCTAATTTTTCCGAATAAATATCTTCTATTAATGCAGTTGTGTTCCTTATATTTTTTCCATCTAATTTTTCTGGTAAGACTACATAACCATAAAATGGGATCTTAGCATTATTCTTATATATCCCGTCAGCTGCATCATTAGATACATACTCTAGTCTATACCATAGATTGCCAACTATCATCAGCTTATGGCCTGTCGTTTTTTGTCCTTCTAGAGATACGCCTCTGGGTGTCTTAATTACTCTTTTTTCTTCTATTTTCGAAGATACACAGACCTTAATAATCTGCTTAACCTCCGGACTATACACAGGTATAGCACATCTAAAATCTATATTTATTTGATTAAAATAGGACAAGTTATCATAGCTATAGGCATTTATGCCTTGATATTCAATGCATTCTCGTATATTTTTTCCCATCCTAATTCTCCTTCATACTTTTCGCAACTTAGGGTGAATCTCTAAAAATATATTTTCTTTGTAATATACTTTATTCTTCTAATAGTAGATTTGTGACATAAAACCCAATATCAGTCAAAACTTACTTTTAATCTATTTCAGACCAACTGATTACACTACAAAAAAACGAGGAGCTTATCTCCTCGTTTTTTTATCTCTGAAATAATTCATATTCTATATAGGGAGTGATTTTCCCCTGCCACCATCTTGCTCTAGTCATAATCCTTTGATTTAATATTAACTGGATATACCACACCTCATATTGCATACTCATTGCGCAATCTACTGGACAAATTTCTATACAACACCCTTCCTCCTCCCATTCTCTTGAGTTAAAAATTTGTTTAATTCCCTCTCTCTGAAAAGAATAAATACATACCAGCTTTCCTCTTTCCCCGTCAGCTTGATTACTCTCTACCCAAATATCTTCTAAGCCATTCCCTGTAAAATCCCCTATAAATACCTTGTATTCATTAACTAGCTCTTGACTAATCGGTATGACTTCATATCTTCTTTGATTTTGATTAGATACAATAAGTTTCAGGTCTGATATATACTTTTCACCACACCTTTCTCCCCACAAATAAATATTTTCTTCTTGTTCACTTGACCTAATATATCCTACTGTTGCTATTAATTCTTCTTGTTTATCATCACTTTCTACTTCATCTCGCCTAGTTTCTATCTTTTTATATTCTCCGCTACATCTTTCCTTAGCTTGCTCTAGATAAATTTTATAAATCTCCTCTTCCTCGTAATTTTCACAAAGATACTCATAATAATTAATTATTGTTTTAAAATAATACTTATCTAAAGAAAAATCTCTTATTAATCCATTTGGGGTATATCTATAAATATCTATATCATATGCTTCTAAGTATTTATGTCTCCAAACTACAATTTCATCTAACCCATCTTCTCCATCTACATCTTCTATGTAGACTTTATCATACTTAATAATTTCTTCTTCTATCAATTCTAAGTTATCTTGTCTCCAATTAAATAGTGTTAAACTTGATTGATTCTCCCCTTCCAAACATCCACCTAATATAATTTGGCAACCCTCCTCTTGAAGCCTTGCAACAGCCACTTTATCAATTTTTCGGTAACTTAATCTGCTATTCCAAATAACATACCATTTCCTATCAAATGCTTTTAGTAGCATTAAATAATGATTTCCTTCTCTGCTGTACACAGCTAACACTTCTTCACTATTATCCCCATCTAAGTCTGTTTCTAGAATCGCAAAAACTTTATAATCCTCTCCTACCTGTAGTATTTCAGCTCTTTGAGGCAAAAAATATTTTACTAACTTAATCAGATACCTACTATTATGCATAATACTCTCCCTTCTTTTACTTCTGTTCTACTACTACTATTTGGTAATTTCCAACTAATTTTTTACTAATCTCAAATTTATATTTTCCCTCTATATCTGTGAATGTACGTTGTATTACTGTGTAAAATGCCCTTTTTCTTCTTATTTCTTTTTTCAATAATTTAACCTCTACCCCTATCAACACTTCTCCTATTTCATTTTGTATAACTCCCCATAATTTAACGTATTGATTAGTTTCTAATGCCATATAGACTCCCCCCTATCTATAGATATATATTACAATTCATCCCTTCTTATTCAACTTAATCCTTTAGTAATAACAAAAATGAGTTATAAAACTAAGTAAAAACCTAGTTTTATAACTCATTTTTTTATTGTATTTAATGTTTATTAATTATGCATTAGTTTTACTATCTCTGTGTTCCTAAAAACATAACAGCCATTGCACCTGGCCCGCCATGGGTCCCTATCACTGTTCCTATTGGGTTAATAATAATATCTTTTACAGTACACTCTTCTAAAATCATTTGCTTTAATTTATTGGCATTTTCCTCTACGTCTGCATGGCAGATAAAGAGTGTTTGATTTTCTAAATCAACACCTTTAGTCTTGACTTCATTGACTAAATACTTAAGTGCATTTTTGCT
>JBOFPL010000109.1:0-6332 GCA_051659885.1 Cellulosilyticaceae bacterium | reverse complement strand
ATCTGACAGCTAGAGAATTTGAAATTTTACAGCTTATGATGAGCCATCCTAAAAAGGTCTTTTCTAAAGGGAATCTTTTTGAAAGTATCTGGAAAGAAGATTATTTAGGAGATGACAATACAATCAATGTACATATTAGTAATATTAGAAATAAGCTGGCTAAAGGTGGCGCCAAACAAGACTATATACAAACCGTATGGGGGATTGGCTATAAGTTAGAAACTTAAGAGTTTCTTAAGGATTTCTTTATGGCTCATTAGGGATTAAAGAGTATACTCAAAATAGCTATAAAGGAAGGGGAGTTTTCAATGAAGGAAGAATATGTGCTAAGAACGAATAACTTGACTAAAATATATACAAACAAAGAAGTAGTGGGCCGTGTCAATATGACGATTAGAAAAGGAGAAATCTACGGTTTAATTGGGAGGAATGGAGCTGGAAAAACAACTTGTATGCGGATGATGACAGGTTTAGTTTTGCCTACTACAGGGAATATAGAATTATTTGGAGAAGATACACCCTTTGGACTAAGTGAGAGTAGAAAAAGAATAGGTGCACTTATAGAAAAGCCTGCTTTTTATCCTTATCTAACAGCTCAGGAAAACATGGAAATTGTTAGGATTCAAAGGGGAATCCCGGGGAAGGAATCGATGCAGCAAAAGTTGGATTTAGTAGGGCTTAAAGAGACGGATAAGAAAGTTGAGGATTTTTCATTAGGTATGAAACAAAAATTGGGGATAGCTATGGCACTTTTAGGTGATCCAGAGTTTTTAATCCTAGATGAACCAACTAATGGACTAGACCCTGTAGGAATAGTAGAAATGAGAGAACTCTTTAAGCAACTCAACCAGGAAAAAGGGATTACAATACTTATTTCTACACATATTCTAGAAGAATTAGGTCAACTTGCTACATGCTATGGCATTATACATGAGGGAAGATTACTGCAAGAGATCACGCAAAAAGAATTAGATGAAAGATGTAAAAGAGCTTTAGAAATTAAGGTAGATAATGTGAGTAAGGCGATTTGGGTATTTGAAAATATATTAGAGACATTGCACTATAAAGTTTTGCCAGATGAAACAATTAAATTATATGAATACTTGGAGGTACCTGAAAAAGTTGCAAAAGCGTTAGTGAGAGAAGATGTTTTACTCAAACAACTTGTGTTAACTGGAGATCATCTAGAGGACTATTTCTTAGATCTAATAGGAGGAGTGCAAAATGATTAATTTAGTTAAAGCTGATTTATACCGTCTAAGAAGAAGTAAAACTTTAAAGAAGTGTTTGATAGCTATGGTAATTTTTTTGGTTTATACAACCATTTCAGTATCTGGAGAGATAGGTGTATTTAGTTTGATGAGTGCAGGGAAATATGGTTATCATTTTAGTGGAGCGGGTGTACATGGTAGCTATGGAAGTCTTTTAGAATCGGTATTAGGATTTACGGGTGTACTTAATATATGTATGATTTTTTTGCTGAGTGATGTGGTTATAGGAAGGTATACAGAGGGAATGATACGGGTACCTATTACCTATGGCTATAATCGATTTAAAGTCTACTTATCTAATTGGATCGTGACTTGTATTGCGGTAGTGGGACTAGGTCTTTTTACTATGCTGGTTGCAGGAATTACCTGGGGAGCTTTATTTACGAAAGAACACGTATTGAGTGTGGAAGAGGCAGAGCAGATCATCAAAGTTATGGGAACTTGGTGCATAATTATGTTGACTATGATTAGCATAGGAACACTATTGGCCACTATAATTAGAGAGAAGGTAGTTATAGTGGGATTGGGAATACTCTATATGTCTTTTGTCAGTATGGTGATGTGTATGTGGCTAGAAGAACAGACTTTAAGAAAAATTCCATCGGCTATGATGATGGAGCTATGTACAAAGCCACTTCAAAATAGACATTTAAAAGACTATGTCGTTTATTGTACGGTGATTATAATACTCACAATAATAGGGGGATGGGTTGCATCCCACAAACAGGATATCAAATAATTAGAATGAAAGAGGTGATGAAATTGAGCTATAGAGAATGGGTACTAATAGCAATCATTAGCATCTTACTAATCAAATTAATGGGAGTAAAAAAAGCCATTAGAGATATGACTAAACAACTTAAAGCCAATCATCACCAACAAGCCCTTACAAAACTGAAAATGAGCCTAATAGATCAAGATGTAGAAAATCTTGCAGAATGTATTAATAATCAAATTGAGTTAGCAGAACAAACTAGGATTAAGGGGCAGCTTGCAGAAAATGAGAGAAAACGTATGATAGCGAGTATCTCACATGATTTGAGAACCCCACTCACTTCTATAATAGGTTATATCCAAGTGATGCGAAGTAATGAGCTATCCGAACAAAGAAAGATAGATTATCTAGAAACAACACATCGGAGAGCAAAAGATTTACAGGTACTGATCTCGGATTTCTTTACACTATCCTTAGTCGAATCCCCAGAGTACCAGATGAATTTGCAATACCTTAATATAGGTAATATTTTATGTGAGGTATTAGCAAATACATATGACCGACTAATAGAAAAACAAATTACACCACAGATAGACTTACCCTCCGAATCGATAAGAATTATAGCGGATGAGCATGCTTTAAAAAGGGTATTCGAAAACCTAATTAGCAATATCATTAAGCATACAACCGGTGAGGTGATTATTAAGCTTTATGAAGAAGATAAGCAGGTCAAGTTGCTGCTAATCAATCAGGCCAATGGACTAATCGATAAAGATGTAGAGCATATGTTTGAACGCTTTTATACAGCGGATGCCTCAAGGGGATTGAATGGCGGCAATACAGGACTAGGTCTGGCTATTGTGAAAGAACTCATGACCAAGATGGGCGGAACAATAACTAGTGAGTTGAAAGAAGAACAACTGTATATTGAATGTGTATGGGAAAAAACTGAGTAAAAGATTTGTTGCTTAAAAGCCTATATGATATAATAGGTGAGCATTTAACTTCCTTTTGCCAATAAGCGAAAGGAGGTGAATAGCCAGTGCCAAAGAAGAAAAACAACAATAATAACAAACAAAAGTTAAATGCGACAGTTATCATAGTAGCCATTATCAGGTTAATACAAGAGATTGTAGTAACTTGGATTGAAAACAGATAACAAGAAAAGCCTAGGTATGCGACTACCTAGGCTTTTTGTCTTTTTGACATAGTGAATAGCTATGCCAAAGAAGAAAATAACAATAATTTTTATAATATTAGTATATCACTTTTAAGAGAAAAGTAAACAACGTAAAGGATTTTTATAAATAGATTAAGGATACACTAAGAAAAACTTAAGACTTAATTAATACTCATAAAGTACATTAGATGATAAGCTGAAATATATAAATGAGTATAAGGAGATGAGACAATGAAACTTAAAAATAAACTATTTTTATTAATGAATGTACTTACATTAAGCTTAAGTACTTTGACCTATGCACAAACACCAACTACTGAGCAGCCAGCGATTATACAAGAACAGACTATTTTGCTTACAAAAAATCAGATGATAGAAGATTACCATTACATGTGGGGAGTTATAGAAGATAGCTATCCATTTTTAGGGGTAGTAGAAAGGTTGGGAATCGACTATAAAGTATTAAAAGAAGAAGGGCTAAAAGTTATTCTAGAGGAAGATTTAAGCATTGAAGAGTTTTATATGCTCTTAGGAAAAACTTTGGGACAATTGAGATATACAGGTCATATTGGAGTAGTACCTTATTATCAATACGATTATATGAAACAGGTGTATATGAATGCAGGAGAGGCGAGGGCTTGGCATAATGAGGTGTTAGGTAGAGAAAATGTAGAAAAGATGTATGGTTATCTGACTGAAAAATATCCAATGGACACAGACTCAGTTAATGAACAAGGGTTAGTAGCTGCAAAGGATAATGTCCAGACTAAGATACTTGAGACGAATAATATTGCTTATGTAAAGATTAATTCTTTTGGCGCTGAGAATGTAGAACAGGATCAAGCTAAGTTAGAAAAGTTTTATAAAGCAGTATCCACCTATCCTAATCTCATCATTGATCTAACTGATAATGGAGGGGGAAGCGATGCTTACTGGATGCAGAATATAGTGATGCCAAATATTGAACAACCAGTTACTTATGCTACAGAAATTTTACTTAATGATGGTTACTATACCAATCAGTATATTATGGAGTTAATGGGGATAGATTATTTTAAAGTACGTGCCAAGGTAGATGAACTAGAAAATATTGAAGATGTAAAAAGTATCAACCCAGATATCGAGGAACTAGACTATTACATACAAGATCAGATGATGATACCATCTGCTCAAGATAAAAAATTATTCGAAGGAAAGATATATATCCTGATGGATGAAACAGTCTATTCATCGTCAGAGAGTTTTGTAAAGTTCTGTAAAGAATCAGGATTTGCAACCCTTGTAGGAACACCTTCGGGTGGAGATGGTGGTGGAATAGATCCTATGGTAGTTGCTACACCTAATAGTGGAATTGTCTTTAAGTTTAGTGTGTTATATACAGTAAATGAAGATGGTAGAAATAATGAAGAATTTGGAACAGCTCCAGATATCATGGTTCTAGAAGGTGAGACACCTTTACAAGCTTGTTTGAGAACAATCAAATCCAATAGATAAAGATTTCGAGAGGTTTAAAAAGAAGTAACTTTTTAAACCTCTTTATTATTGGAATAAAAAAGATAAGAGCATTTTACTTTAAACAGGTAAAGTATATTTACAGAGGCTAGGTTTGTCAAAGTAAAGAGGATACTATATAATAGAACAAAATCATAAACGGTATTAAGGAGTAGAGATGCATATGGAGTGGCAAGTTAAAGCATTTAATGAGTTATCAGTAGAAGAATTGTATCAAATCATGAGATTAAGATTAAAGGTATTCGTAGATGAGCAAAATTGTTGTGCGTATGAGGAATTAGATAATAGAGATAGTAAATGTTATCATTTATTCACTTATGGAGAAGATGAAAACGTGGTAGCATACTGCCGCATCTTACCACCAGGATTGGCCTATGAGGAAACTTCTATAGGAAGAGTGGTAGTGGATCAGGCATATAGAAGAAATAAGTTGGGATTTGAAATGATGCATCAAGCAATTGAGTTTATAACAAATCAATTAAAAGAAGAAGTAATAAAAATTTCTGCTCAAACTTATGTTGTTGAATTCTATAAAAGTTTAGGATTTAAAGTGATTTCAGAAGAATACTTAGAGGAAAATATCCCACATGTAAAGATGAAACGTGGATAAATTTGTAACCCATAAGATGACAATAAATATGGATAAATAAGTATTATTTATGTTATGATAAGTAGAAAAGTATAATTTTTTGTGATGGAAGCAATGGAGGATAAATATGAAAGACACAATCGTAATCGGTGTTGCAGGTGGTACAGGATCAGGAAAGACAACATTAGCACATAAAATCAAAGAAGCATTTGGAGACCAAGTAGTAATGCTTTCACATGACTACTACTATAAATCAAATTCACACTTGCCATTTGAAGAGCGTCTTAAGTTAAATTATGACCATCCGAATTCGTTTGATACAGACTTACTGATTGAACATGTTAGACAACTCAAAGAAGGAAAAACAATTTATCATCCAGTCTATTCCTTTGTAGAGCATACAAGACTTGAAGAAAAAGTAGAAACAGAGCCAACTAAGGTTATTTTAGTAGAAGGTATCCTTATCTTTGAAAACCAAGAGCTTTGTGATTTATTAAATATTAAGGTATTTGTAGATACAGACGCAGATGTAAGAATCCTAAGAAGACTTGTAAGAGATGTTCAGGAAAGAGGTAGAGATATGAACTCTGTTGTTGAGCAATATATCAATACTGTCAAACCTATGCATGAGCAATTCGTAGACCCTAGTAAGAAAAGAGCGGACATTATTATTCCAGAGGGTGGATTTAATTCAGTAGCTTTAGAAATGTTGTTAGAACGTATTCGTACATTTTTAGATCGATAATAACTAAATTTGTTACGTATAGCTAAAGATAGATTGTAAAAAATAAATGTAACGATAAAAAATACTGTGGGGAAACTCGCAGTATTTTTGTATCTTATTTAGGGATAGAGATTAAAGTGCAAATAGTTGAAAAACTACTGTACAATATGCTATCATAAAGAATTGAGAGTAATTATACAATGAAAATAGGAGACCAAAAGATGACTCATAAGATACTAGTAATTAACCCAGGATCAACGTCAACAAAAATTGCTGTATTTAACGACAATGAATTATTATTTGAAGAAGTATTAAGACATCCAGCAAGTGAGCTTGATCAA
>JBOFPL010000108.1:0-3116 GCA_051659885.1 Cellulosilyticaceae bacterium | reverse complement strand
TCACTCTGGATTTTAATCATGTGATTTCTAATGTCCTGATAATCATGTTCTTTATCAAAATCTAAATATTCTGCTCTTTCCATAAAATCAAAAGGATTTACTCCTTGTGCTGAATACTTTCTCAAAATAGAATCAATATCACAATCTGCCTTGAACTCTCTTGAAACCATACTAGGCAACGTAAACTCAAATTTATTTTTATCACTAAATTCTTTATGATCTGAATCGTATTTTCTCCTAATTCTCATAATGTCCTCCATCTACTAATTGAACTACCTCCGAATAAGATATTTCCATAGTTCCTGTATTGAATGTTCCAATATAATATAAACCAATATCTTGAATATTAGTAACGCAATTTTGTACAATCATTTCCTCCAATGCTTTCTTAGCTCTGTCTAATTCATCTACTAAAAATAAGGTATGTGCTTTCTGTGATTGCTTATCATAGATTGCAATAATTGCTCTTTCTGTAATTGGATTAATTTCCATTTTAATATCCTCCTTCATAACCTCTTTTAAGTTTATTTTTTATTGTGTCCACCTTCACGCGCTCAATAACTTGTAATCTTTCAGGGGTTAAACCTTTAATTTTTTTAGCTTTTACGCCTTTTTTTATCCGAATTAAACTAATTTTAGCAAAATCTTCGGGATTTGTCAAATCGTATATTTTATCGTAATAACGTGGGGGTTTCATTTTGTGACCTTTATTACTCAATACAACATCATTTGCATACATTTGGTCCTTATATTCTTCATAAAATAATCTACCTAAACCATAACCACTAGGAAATACTATATATTCCTTTTTCCTCAACACTCCTGTTTCAGGATCTGTATAATGCTCATCTGATTGCTCACCTGTGATTTTTTTAGTAACATATCTTGCCAAATAGGCAGCCGATTCGAAGTTAACTTCTCCAATAGTAGAATAGCCATAAGGCCATAATTTTTCTAATTGCTCACTTCTATATAATTTTACACCATTTCTTGTTGTCCATAATTTTTTATCAGGAAAATCAAAATTAAACAAACAAGCATGATAATGGGGTCTATTAAGTTGTTCTCCATACTCTCCACACATTAATATTCTTATAGGATTGACTACTTTCTTTGTAATTGGGTGTGTAACAAACTCCAATCCTTTAAACTTTTTTCTTAATCTCTTGGCGAATAGTTGAAATGGACGATGGTCTAAACTCCCATCGGGAAAAACCTCGTCCATGTATTCTGGTGCTACTGTTAAAGTTATAAAACAATTATTTTCAAACTCTCTTGCTTCGTGAACTGCTCTTAATGCTGTTTCTCTACTTCTTTGTAATCTACAATGAATACATTGTCCACAAGCTATCTCAATGGGATTGACTGAATGGGCATTACGGGGGTCAGTAAAAACTAACTCCCGTTTGCCGTTCTTTGTATAGCCTCCAGTCCAATAAGCTGTAAGAGGTCTTGTGCAAGGCATTATGTAAGTTTTATACCTCCTCTCATTAATGGCACTACTGGATTCTTTGGTACTGAAGTTCTTGAGAACTCTCTTTTCTTCTTAACTTTAAAACTCTTAGATTTAAATCTTTTCTTATATTTCATTGAAACCTCCTGTATATTGCGTTTATACATATAGCGACAATTCGTCGCCATATTCCTAAACACTAATTTAATTTTTTAAATGTTCCCATTAATTGACCTGCTTTATCTAAAATCCAGTCTGTATGTTGTCCGAATTGTCCTCTATCTGATATAGCTTTTACTTCTGTTGCGATTTGCTCTGCTCTTATTTCTCCTGTTCTAATCTGAACTTGAATATTTTTTGACTGTAAAACTTTATTAATATTATCTTGCTTAACTCCTGCATTTTTTAACTCTTGTTCTATAATTTGTAATCTTGCTTTTGCAGTTGTAGCTCTATTTAACTCTGTTTGAACTCTAGTAGAATCTATTCTTGCATTAACTTCTCTAGCTTGATTAGCTAATAAACCTTGTCTTATAACCTCTGATTTATTTTGTTCAATCTGTCCTATATTTCTTGAACTTGATAACTCTGTATTAGTTTCTATTGCTTTAATCTCTGCCAATGATTTTAATTGGTCTGTCTTCATTTGATTGGCTTGTATATCTGCTAACTCTAATTGCTTTTTAGCCATTTTATAATCTACTAATTTTTGTGCTGAGGAAGAAATGCTTTTAGACATTTCTCCCATAGTGTTTTGATGTGTTGCAGTTGACCCTGTTGGGGTACTTGCTCCACTACCTCCCATCGCTAACATGGGATTAATTCCTGCCGCTCTCATATCTGCTACCTGTCTTTGATATGCAGTATTGGACATTCTTTCTGTCCAATCTCTATTCTTTTGAGCCTCTGCCGAATTGGCTGCATTTGCTTGGGCTTGACCCATAGCATTACTTGCTCCACCAACTAAGCCACCTACTACTGAACCTACAACATCTCCAAATAAACCCATTTTTCACCTCCTAGAAATGGTCTATCATTCCTGGAACGGAATTTGTTGGAAGTGGTCTTGTTGCTGAAATCTCAAAATAGAAATCCGCTATTACATGAGCCTCTTCTGGGACTGCAATAATTCTATCAAATGGTACTGAATCCTCTATGAACTCTTTATTTAATTGTGGTGCATTTGCAAACTCTTGTGTTAAATGCCAAATATCTAAACTTTGAGGGTGTGAACTTCTCATTAAATTTGAAATCTTATTTGTGCCTTCTCTTAACTCTCTATATCTTTGTTGATATCCGAAAACCTCGTCATCTATTGCCTTAACACCCGAACAATAAATTTCTTTGTTTAAAACTGCTTGTTCTCCTAAGTTCCAGAATGAAGGGAACATATAATCGAATCTATTTAACTTTGAGAATTTTCTCGGTAAACCTTGCTGATAACTAACATCTGCCGTTAATACTGCCATAGTCATAATAATACCATGTTCCGTTGCTGAATAATTATAACCACAACCATTAGTACCACCTACACCAACTCCAGCTAGGTTTCCTTGTGGTGTATCCATTGTACTTGAAGTTTGAGGGATTGGAGTAACATTAATATCTGTATAACCTCCTCCAATATACTCAGGTCTTTGTAATCTGAAATCGGGAGAAGTAA
>JBOFPL010000107.1:0-3318 GCA_051659885.1 Cellulosilyticaceae bacterium | reverse complement strand
ACAGTATCAACTATTTATCCATATACGCAACAAAATGTATATGTTAGGAATTTAGAAGAACAAGAGGTAGAAGTTGTAAGATTGGAAAATGATTATCTTAAAGCTATCTTTATTCCAAGTTTAGGTGGGAAGTTATGGTCACTTTATGATAAAGTAGCAAAAAAGGAATTATTATATGTTAATGATGTTATTAGACCAAGTAATTTAGCCGTAAGAAATGCATGGGTAAGTGGCGGTGTAGAATGGAATATTGGGGTAATCGGTCATACACCTTTTACTTGTGATAAATTATTTGTAGGGACAGTAGAAGCAGATGGAATGACAGTACTTAGAATGTATGAATATGAGCGTATTCGTAAGGTAACTTATCAGATGGATTTCTTCTTACCAGACGACTCAAAATTTTTATTATGTCGTATGAGAATTGTTAATCCAAACCAAGAAATGGTGCCTATGTACTGGTGGAGTAATATGGCAGTACCTGAACTTGAAAACGGAAGATTAGTAGTAGATGCGAATAGTGCCTATACAAATTCTAAGGGTGGGGTTTATAAAGTAGAGGTACCAGAGGTGAATGGAGTAGATATTAGTTATCCTAAAACAATACCAGGCTCTGTAGATTACTTCTTTGATATTGAAAAATCAACTAGAAAGTATATTACACAGTTGGATGAAACTGGATATGGAATGATCCAGACTTCTACGAGTAGATTAGAAGGAAGAAAACTTTTTGTATGGGGACAAACAAGAGGAAGCCAAAGATGGCAAAATTATCTTAATGATCAAGCAGGAAACTACATAGAGATTCAAGCAGGGCTTGCAAAAACTCAATATGGGTGTCTACCTATGCCAGCACAAAGTGAGTGGGAGTGGTTAGAAGCTTATGGTGCAATACAAATAGAGCCAGAGCTTGTACAAGGAGATTGGAAAGTACTTAGACAAGCAGTTAATAAAGAGTTAGAAAGTCTTCTACCAACTCAAAAATTAGAAAATACTTTAGAAGAGTCAAGAGAAACTATTGCTTTACAACAAGCTAAATTAGTGGGGACAGGAAGTATGTTTGCTGCAATAGAAAATCATAGAAGGACTTTAAATGGAGAAAGCACACTCAGTGAACATTTAGATTTTGGTCAGGTTTCTGAAGAGAATGAGTGGATAAAATTAATGACACAAACATCTATGGGAGATCAGCATAAAAATGGTGTGCCAGAATCTTATATGATGGAAGAAACTTATTATGAATTATTACAAAAAGCTGTAGCAGATAAAGATAAACAAAATAGTCACACATGGTATCACTTAGGGCTCAATCAACTAGTGAGAAGGGAAGTAGAAGAGGCTATCGAATCATTTGAACAAGCTAGAAGTATTGAGGAAAATGCTTTTAATACACATGCATTAGCTATAGCTTATGGATTAAAAGGTGATAAAGAGAAAGCTATACAAAATAGCTTAAAAGCAATGGAACTTAGACCAGAGGATATAGGATTAGCAAAAGATTGTGTAAGTGTTTTAGTTAAACAAGAAGCTTATGAAATACTATTAAGACTTAATGAAAGTCTCCCAGAAGCTATTAGAGATAATGCACGTATAAGAGCGTATACCGCTTTTGCCTATGCAAAATGCAATGAAATGGAAAAAGCAGAGGTTATTTTAAGAGGCAATGGTTGGATAGAAGTAGAGGATATTCGAGAGGGGGAATGCTTTACTTCAGAGCTATGGGAGCTTATTCAAGCCAACAAAGAAAATCAGGAAGCTATTCCGTTTGAGTTAGATTTTAGAGCTAGTGTATAAATAAAATAGGATGAGATAAAGTGAGGGATAAAGTATGAAAGAAAGATTAAAAGTAGGAATCATTGGTTTAGGTGGAAGAGGATATGGGTTATTAGATGGGGTTATTTTACATGTGGATGAAGTAGATGTAGTAGCAGTATGTGACTGCTATGAAGATAGGACACAAAATGCTGCGGAATGTGTGGAGAAAAATAGAGGGAATAAACCTTTTATGACCACTAGCTATAAAGAATTAATTGCACATGAAGAAGTAGAAGCAGTAGTCGTATCGAGTGCATGGACAGATCATATTCGTATTGCTATAGAGGCGATGAAAGCAGGGAAGCCAGTAGGTATAGAAGTAGGAGGAGCTTATTCCGTAGAAGAATGTTGGCAACTGGTGAGAGCTTATGAAGAAACAGAAGTGCCTTGTATGCTACTAGAAAATTGCTGTTATGGTAGAGAAGAAATGATGGTTATGAATATGGTAAAGCAAGGAATATTTGGAGAAATTGTTCACTGTGAGGGTGGATATGAACATGACTTAAGAGAAGAAATTGCTTATGGAGAAGAGAATAGACACTATAGATTAGGTAATTATAAAGCAAGGAATTGTGAGAACTATCCAACACATGAAATAGGACCTATTGCACAGATTTTAGATATTAATAGAGGAAATAGATTCCTTACACTAGTTTCTATGGCATCTAAAGCTAGAGGATTACATGAATATATTAAAAGAGAAAAAGGTGCAGATCATGAATTAGCACATACACACTTTGCACAAGGAGATGTAGTAACAACACTAATAAAATGTGCACGTGGAGAAACGATTACAATTACGCTAGATACTACATTACCAAGAGCGTATTCAAGAGGATTTAGAGTACAAGGAACAAAAGCTATGTTTATGGAAGATAATCTTTCAGTATTTATTGATGGTGTACATAATAAATATGACTTTGTATGGAAAGATCAATGGAATAATGTAGAGGACTATAGAGAAGAATATGACCACCCAGTATGGAAACAATTCTTAAATGATGGCGTAAAAGGTGGTCATGGCGGTATGGACTGGTTAGTCCTTAAGGACTTCTTTGACTGTGTGAGAAAAGGTGAAAAGATGCCAATAGATGCATATGATATGGCAGCATGGATGGTGATATCAGCATTATCAGAAGAATCAGTAGCGATGGGTGGCCAAGTAATGGCTATACCTGATTTTACTAATGGAAAATGGATGAATAGAAAATAAGAAATGATTAAATAAGAATATGAATAAAATAGTTTGTCTTGCACACAATAAATTCATTTAAGAAGACCATAATAAATAAGGTTAAAATGAGTTTAGAGGTGTAAATATGAAGAAATGGCTGTGGGGAATAGGTAGTGTATTAGGGATGGTTTTTATATACTCATGGATAGAACCTTATTGGCAAAAAATAAGATACTATACAGTTAAGAATAAGAAATTACCTAAAGATTTTGATGGGTTTAAAATAGTATTCTTGGCAGATATCCATTATGGTAGAACATTAAAACAAA
>JBOFPL010000106.1:0-1838 GCA_051659885.1 Cellulosilyticaceae bacterium | reverse complement strand
ACCTTTAGCTACGCCTATTTATTCGGATGAAAAGGGGACAAAGTTACTTGTAGCACCCAAAGCTGATCTACAGGGGAAACCAGATTATATTTTTAAGACGTGGTTTAGAAAAAAATATATTCCATTAGAAATTAAAAGTAGCATGATTAAAGAGGATTATCCCCATGAAGGAGATCTCATGCAACTTGTCACTTATTTTTTGATTATAGAAGAAGTCTATGGCAAAAAACCACCCTATGGGAAACTTGTTTATAAAAATAAGACTTTTAAGATTAGGAATACACTCACATTGAGAATGACTTTAAAGAAAACAATCAGACAGATGAGAGGTATGCTAAAAGGAAATATTAATAGATGTTCAGAGCCTTCTTACATCAAATGTAAGAATTGCATCTGTCAGTATACAGTTTGTGAAGTGAGAGGGGATAATGAGCTTGAATAAAGATAAAAATATAAAAAGAACACCGTTATTAGATTTATATATTCAAAGAACACTTGCAGAACAAATGAAACAACTGGATGAAGAAATTTTAGTATTACAAATGATGAAACTCCTCAAAGACAAGGAGAGCGAATCAAAAAATTTAAGTAGGAGCAACAAAGATGAATAGACCAGTAGAGAAAAATGGACATTATGAAATAGATATTATCGATATGGGATCCAATGGAGAAGGTATTGGAAAAATACAAGACTTTACAGTATTTATACCTAATGCAGTAAAGGGCGATCGCGTAGAAGTAAGAGTACTTAAAGTGAAAAAAAACTTTGGGTTTGGAAAAGTAATCAAAGTGATTGAGCCATCTTCTATTAGAGGAACTACAGCTTGTGAAATCGCAGATAAATGTGGTGGATGCCAAATTCAACATATTAATTATCAAGCACAGTTAGACTGGAAAACTAAAAAAGTAAAAGATGCCATTGAACGTATAGGAGGTATCAAAGGGATAGCGGTTAAAGATACATTAGGTATGGAAACACCTTATCACTATCGTAATAAAGCACAATACCCTATTCGATTAGAGGATGGGGAAATTAAAATCGGATTTTATGCAAATAGGAGTCACCGTGTTGTTCCTTCAGAGCACTGTATGATTCAAGATAAACGTAATACAGAAATCATACAAATACTGAAAGCTTTCTTAAAAGAAAATAATATTTCTATTTATGAGGAAGAGACACATAAAGGATTAGTTAGACATCTAGTGATTAAGACTGGATATTACACAAATGAGATTATGGTATGTTTAGTAATCAACGGACAAAAGTTACCTAAACAAGAAAAGCTAGTAGATAAGCTCAAAGAAGTACAAGGCATTAAGAGTATTGTACTTAACCATAATACAGCTAGGACTAATGTTATTTTAGGGTATGAAATGACCGTTATCTATGGAGAAGATTTCATTATAGATACAATAGGAGATTTAAAATTTAAAATTTCTCCACTTGCATTTTTCCAAGTTAACCCAGAGCAAACAAAAATTCTGTATGATAAAGCACTAGAGTATGCAGACCTAACAGGAACAGAAACAGTATGGGATGCTTACTGTGGAATAGGAACTATTTCACTATTCTTAGCCCAAAAAGCAAAAAAAGTTTACGGGGTAGAAATTATAGATGCAGCCATCCAAAATGCGAGAGTAAACGCAGAAATGAATGACCTAAGTAATGCAGAATTCTTTACAGGTAAAGCAGAAGAAGTTATACCAGAAATGTATGAACAAGGAATCGTGGCAGATACAATAGTAGTAGATCCACCACGCAAAGGGTGTGAAGAAAAACTATTAGACACCTTAGTAAAAATGAATCCAAATAAAATTGTATATGTATCATGTGATCC
>JBOFPL010000105.1:0-6720 GCA_051659885.1 Cellulosilyticaceae bacterium | reverse complement strand
AAGATATATACTATTAATGTACGCAGCTATCTTAGAGACGCAAAACAAAGAACAGCCGAGGATAAGATAAATGAGTATATCAAAGAAAACCAGTTAGATATCATAAGTGTAGCTCTTTTAAAAGAGGATGAAGATACGTATACTTTCACTATTACACATGAAGATGATATATAATTAGACGAAGTATGAAGCATTAAAAATCTTTGAGTGAAGTTAAAGGTCTATCATATATAATGATAGGCCTTTAACTTTTTATATAGTACTCATCATAAAGTTCAGCAGGTTCAATCTTTAAGACAGCAGCAATTTTATTAAGTGTGTCTTGATTTGGATAAGTAACTCCTCGTTCATATCTAGTTAAAGTATTTTTTGAAATTCCTACCTTAGCAATTAAATCTAATTTACTCATTTTGAGTTCTTTCCTTTTAAAATGTATTTTATACCCTGTGGAGTTAATGTCTTTATTATAAGAATCATCTTCATACTTAATGGAAATTCTAGTTGACCAGTACGCACTTATGTATGGGTTGCATTAAGGATAGCTACTTCATCCATTTGCATGAGATCTGCATATTGTAAACGGTGTTTATCTAATAAAAGCTTAACATCCTTACGAATTGCACCTGCAATAAGAAAGCTGTTAGCAATGATATCTGCAAATAATTCAATAGAAATATAAGTGTTGCTAAGTGGAGTAAATACACTTTGGCCATCTTGAGAAAAAGGCATAGGACCAATGATGTAAGGGCATTGTTTTAAGTCATCTAAAGAAGAACAAATTTTTGCTTCTTTAGGAATATCAGGATGAGAGATGCCATATACCCAAGTATCAAAACCTTTATCACAGAGGATTTTACAGAGTCTAACAAATCTTAAATCTCCACCTACAATAGCAATAGAATTACAGTTCATAAAATTCCTCCTGTTTTTTTAATGCCTGTAGTATAAATTATGAAAAATATAAGATTCTTGTGCTTGTCATGACTAAAAAGTGGAAAAATAGGTAATTTAGTGATAAAATTATAAATGGAAAAAATTGTAAGGAGAAAAAGAGATGAAATACAAATGGGGAAGTATTTTAGTTGTATATTTAATGTGTTATCAAATCATTAGTGGAACTTATAAGATACCTATTCAATCTGAAGGCGCTATATTGATAGAAGCAAGTACTAATACTGTATTATATAGTAAGAATGCACATGTGAAATTTTATCCAGCAAGCATTACTAAAATCTTAACAGCCTTAATTTGTGCGGAGGACATAGAGCAAAATGTGACAATTAAGAAGACGGCAAAGGGAGTAAATGAAGTGCCTAAGGATAGTAGTCACATTGGATTAGCCATAGGAGATACATATACAAGAGATGTGGGGTTATATGGATTATTGTTAGGATCTGATAATTTTATAGCCTATGATTTAGCAATAAAACATAGTGGGAGTATACAAAATTTTGCAAAGGTAATGAATCAAAAAGCAAGAGAGCTGGGAGCAGTTAATAGCAATTTTGCGAACCCACATGGGTATCATAATATTAATCATTATACAACGCCCTATGATATGGCTCAAATTGCTAAAGGGGCATTTAGCAATGATAAAGTTGCACAGATAGCAGGAACAAGAAATTATACAATCAAATTAAATAATAGCAGTAAACAATTACCAATAAAAAATTCTTCTAGACTATTAGACCCTAACTCGCCTTATTATAATACTAATGTTATAGCAACAAAAACAGGATGGCATGATGATGCTGGACAAACATTGGTGGCAAAAGCAAAATATGGGGAACTAGAACTTATAGCAGTGACGATGAATACCAAAACCCCCAATCAATACAAAGATATTAATGCACTATTTGAATATGGTAGTAAAAATTTTTCTATAGATATTAGTTCGGGGAAGCCTGTTTTGAACAATAAAACGTATAGCAGTTTTGGAGAGCCCTTTGTAGATTATGCTAAGCAACAGGGATGGGAAATTTCGAAAGGAAAAAATTATCAAGAACCTATTAATTACAGTGAATTACTAGATATATTGGGATATTTATTTGGGAGAGGTAATGTAAAAACTGTATTACAAAACCAATATACAAAAGCTCCAGAGCAGCATATGAAAAGAAAAGATGTAGCTTATATTTTACAGCAATTATTAAAGAAACAAGGAGTTACACCAACAATATATCACCCTAATCCTTATATTCCTGATATACAAGAATTAGATGAAAAATATCAAGAAGCCATTAAATATGCTGCCTCTACACAGCTATTAGGAAATAAAGATAGGAAGTTTGAACCGGAGAGTACATTAACTTATGAACAGGCATTATGTATTGCACATCGTATTCATATTACCTGCACAAATTTAAAATCTAGATGATAAAATTTTAATTCTCTACTAAGGTATGATATAATGGCAGAGTAATTCGGTAATAATGTGACTAAATAGATAAAAAGCTTAATAAAAATAGTAGGTGAATCAATGACAGAAAATAAATTTTTACCCATTAGTAGAGAAGATATGAAAGAAAGAGGTTGGGAAGAACTTGATTTTGTACTGGTAACAGCAGATGCCTATGTGGATCATCATAGTTTTGGAACAGCTATCATTTCTAGAGTATTAGAATCAGCAGGATATAAGGTTGGAATTATTGCTCAACCTAATTGGAAAGATGTCGAAGAGTTTAAAAAGTTAGGAAAGCCAAGATTAGCATTTTTAGTAAATGGTGGGAATATGGACCCTATGGTTAACCACTATACAGTTGCTAAAAAAATAAGAGAAAAAGATCTATATTCTCCAGGTGGCAAAATGGGGCTTAGACCAGACCGAGCTACCATTGTGTATTGTAATAAAATAAGAGAAGCATATAAAGATGTTCAAATTGTCATAGGAGGAATAGAAGCCAGCCTTAGACGTTTTGCACATTATGACTATTGGAATAATAATATAAGAAAATCAATTCTAATAGACAGTGGAGCAGACCTACTTGTTTATGGGATGAGTGAAAGGCAAATGGTAGAGGTAGCAGAATCTCTAAATAGTGGACTAGAGGCTAAATATATTAGACATATTCCAGGAACTTGCTATGCGGTGGAAGATACGGATAGTGTATTTGATTATAAGTTAATTCCATCATTTAAAGAAATAAGTGAAGATAAGATTAAATATGCAGAAGCGTTTAAAATTCAGTATGAAGAACAGGACCCTGTAACAGGAAAAACATTAGTTCAGCCACATGGCAATAAATATCTCGTACAAAACAAGCCAGAGATGCCACTTTCTAGAGCGGAACTTGATCAAGTATATAACCTTCCTTACATGAAAACATACCATCCAATTTATGAGAAGGATGGAGGTATACCGGCTATCGAGGAAGTGAAATTTAGTATTGTAAGCTCTAGAGGATGCTTTGGAAGCTGTTCATTCTGTGCGTTAACTTTCCACCAAGGAAGGATTGTACAAAGTAGAAGTGAAGAGTCTATTCTAGACGAAGCAAGACAAATCACAGAATTACCAGATTTTAAAGGATATATTCATGACGTAGGCGGACCAACTGCTAACTTTAGAGGACCAGCATGTTCAAAACAACTTAAACATGGGGCGTGCAAGAAAAAACAATGTTTAACACCTAAGCCATGCAATAACTTAGAGGTGGATCATGATGAGTATCTAGGACTGCTTAGAAAGTTAAGAGAAGTTCCTAAAGTAAAAAAAGTATTTGTAAGATCTGGTTTAAGATACGATTATATTATGGCAGATAAAGATGATACGTTTTTTAGAGAACTCATTGAGCATCATGTAAGTGGACAACTAAAAGTAGCACCAGAGCATATTTCGCCTCGAGTGCTGAAGTACATGGGGAAACCTTCAGGAAAAACATATGATAAATTTAGAGAAAAATTCTATAAGATTAATGAGCAGCTAGGCAAGAAGCAGTATATTATTCCATATTTGATGTCAAGTCATCCAGGAAGTACACTGGAAACAGCTATAGAGCTAGCAGAGTATCTAAGGGATATTGGGTATCAGCCTGAGCAGGTACAAGATTTTTACCCAACACCGGGAACTTTATCTACTACGATGTTTTATACAGGACTAGATCCATTAACTATGGAAGAAGTTTATATCCCTAAAAGTAAAATGGAAAAGGCTATGCAAAGAGCTTTATTACAATTTAGAAATCCAACAAAATATAATATCATATATGATGCTTTAGTAATGGCTGGTAGAGAAGATCTAATAGGTTATGGACCAAAGTGTTTAATAAGACCTAAAGAAAGTGATAAATATAAGAAACCGGCAACTCCTTTTAGAGATAAGAAAAATGGACCTAAAGGAAAGAGTAATGCTATAAATAAAGGGCCTAAAGGTAATGGAAATCAAGAAAAAGAATCCGCTAAAAGAAGTAATAAGGGGAAAATCAGAAGTTTAGCTAAGAAAAAGAAAAAATAGACTATAGGGGATTTGGAAATGGATATTAAAGAAAGTGCTTTAGCATATGAGCAATATGTTGTAGAACTTAGAAGGGCATTCCATGAGATTCCAGAACTGAGCTTTGAAGAGGTTAAAACCTCGCAGCGTGTTCAACAGGAGCTAAGAGGAATGGGGATACCGTACGAAGTAGTAGCCCGTACTGGTGTAGTAGCATCTATAAAAGGGGACAAACCTGGAAGATGTGTTGCTTTAAGAGCAGACATGGATGCTTTGAGGGTGAAAGAATGTACTGGTGTGAGTTATGCTTCCAAGCATGAAGGGATGATGCATGCCTGTGGTCATGATGGTCATATGGCAATGTTGCTAGGAGCAGCTAGAGTATTATCTGAAATGAAGGAACAAATAGAAGGAGAAGTAAGACTCATTTTTCAACCTGCAGAAGAACCTGTAAAAGGAGCTATTAAAATGATAGAAGGAGGGGCATTAGAAGGTGTAGATGGAATTTTTGGTATTCATCTTTGGGCGGATATTCCGGCAAAGAAAATTTCTATAGATTATGGACCTCGTATGGCTTCTTCAGATATTTTTAAAATAGTTATTACAGGAAAGGGGGGACATGGTTCAATGCCACATCAATGCGTAGATGCAGTGATGGCGGCTTCGGCAGTAGTAATGAATTTACAATCTGTTGTAAGCAGAGAGCTGAACCCTTTAGAACCTGCTGTGGTGACAGTAGGCTCATTTCATGCTGGAACAACGTTTAATGTAATTGGAAATGAAGCAGTGCTAACAGGAACGACTAGATGTTTTAATCCGGAAATAAGAAAAACATTTTCAGACAGACTAGAAAGAATTGTACATCATACGGTAGAAAGTTATAGAGCTGAAGCGAAATTAGAATATAGTTTTGGAACCCCATCAGTTATTAATGAGGAGAGGTGTACTAAGTTAGCTAGAGAAACTGTATCTAAGATATGGGGAGTAGACGAACTTTACCCGTTTGAGAGATTAACAGGAGGGGAAGATTTGGCCTATTACTTTGAAAAAGTACCAGGGGTATTAGCTTTTATAGGGATTAAAAATGAAGATAAAGGGATAATCTACCCACATCATCATGAAAAATTTGATATGGATGAAGAGGCGCTTGTAACAGGGATGACGCTTTATGCTGCTTACGCGCTGAATTTTTTAAGTCAATAAATAAAAAGGGAGTTTGTGAGATAGAGATTAAGAATACATTCTATCTTACAAGCTCCCTTTTTATTTAGGCAAGTAGTTGACCGTCTAAAGTGTAAATATGAACTTTATTATTTTCATAAATTGCATAGGTAGCAGGCCTATTTTCTTTTGGTAAGGAAATAGAACCTGGATTACAGATGTTTAGACCATCTTGAACTTTACTAACCCAAAGGTGAGTATGACCATAAAAGAAAAAATCACCTGCATGTAATTTTGGAAGATTAGTTTCACTATAGATATGACCATGAGTAGCAAATAGAGTGGTACCATTATCTACAATTAAAGCATAATCACTTAGGCAAGGGAAATCTAGGAGCATTTGATCTACTTCGGCTTCACAGTTACCACGAACAGCAATAATTTGAGATGCATAAGCATTAAGTAGAGACACTACCCCTTGAGGATCATGTCCAATGGGTAAGGGGTTACGAGGCCCATGATACAAAATATCTCCTAAAATAATAAGTTTGTCACAATGTTCATGTTCAAAGACATTAAGAACATGTTCTGTAAAAGATTTGGAACCATGAATATCAGAGATAATCATATATTTCATTTATATCACTCCTTTAAAAATATTATAGTAAAAGAGGAACTAAAAAGTATAGATAATTTTAAAAGAAAAGGTAAAAGACGAATAAAAAAATGAAGAAAGATAAATAATAAAAAAAGAATAGGATAGATATAGGCGTTGGAAATAAAGGGATGAGGTAAGTGGAATAGTAAAAATAGGAAAAAAGTTTAAAAAAGGCGTTGACTTATGTCGCAAATAATGTATAATAATAAAAGTCGACAGCGAACAGCACGACAGAAAAACAACAAGTTGAACATTGAAAATAAAATAGTAACTATATAAGCCAGTCGATTCAAAAGAGTTACTTCAAGTAACTTGAATCAGCACTTAAGAGTGCAAAAATTAATGTCAGCAGACAAACTTTTATATTGAGAGTTTGATCCTGGCTCAGGATGAACGCTGGCGGCGTGCTTAACACATGCAAGTCGAACGGACGGAATGGAGCTTGCTCCATGAAGTTAGTGGCGGACGGGTG
>JBOFPL010000104.1:0-14338 GCA_051659885.1 Cellulosilyticaceae bacterium | reverse complement strand
GTTATATTTCCTAATATCATACAGACTTTATTTATTTTTGTCTACATTAGCTTATATTTTACTATATAGTATTACATTTTCCTAAAGTGGGTTCATCTTTTAATCGTTCTTCCAGGATTTTAATTTCTTTCTGTATTTTTTCTCTTTTTCTTTCAATATCCTGTTCATTGGCATTATAAGAAGTTAGCTTTATAGGTTGTTCCATTATCTTTAAAGTTGCTTTTTTTAACCGTATTTGTTTTTTAAGTTCTTCGTAAATAGAGATACCTCCTCATTTATTAGCTTGTTTTTATAGTTTCTTTTCTTTTTTCTAACCAAACAATTATCAGCAGTATCCCAACTGCTGAAATATCTGCTAAGCATTGTGCATAAAAGATTCCTTCCACACCTAGTATAGGTGGTAATAGCAGTGAAAATGCTACTTGTAAAATACACGCCCTTGTAATAGTCACTATATTAGCCTGTAGATTTTTAGTAATAGATTGATAGTATGCCCCCATTACATAAATAATTCCTATGGCTGGTATCCCACCACAATAAATAAGTATCCTTCTATACGCAATTTCTAACGTTTCTCCTTCTAATCCAAAAATACCAATAATAGACTGTCCCCAACCCCCTAGTACACTAAAACAAATTACGCCTAAACTAAAACACGCTATTATTGTAATATATAAAATTTGCTTCATCCGCTTAATTAAATCTGCACCATAATGATACCCAATTAAAGGTTGCATTCCTTGTGCAATTCCCAGAGCAACTTGAGTATATAACGAAATAATATAACCTGCTACAGAATAAATAGCTACATCTGTTGTTGTCCCATAAGTGTATATAATATTATTTTGTAATAACAATACAATTCCAATAGAAATTTGCATAGCAAAAGATACAAACCCTATTTTTAATACACTCTTTAAAATATAACTATTCCAGTTAAAATTAACTCTTTTAAACTTTACATGGGCTTTACCGTATCCAAAATAATACATACCACATAATGTTGATAATAGAATGCCTGCACCTGTTGCTAAAGCTGCCCCTTTTACACCCCATCCTAATATAATAACAAATAGCCAGTCCAATATGATATTTCCAATGGCACCTATCCCAACCATAAACATTGATAGTTTAGGATTTCCATCTGCTCTAACAATTGGATTAAAGGTTGTTGAAAGGATATAAGGTATTGCCAACATATAAATGATAATATAATAGTCTTTTGTATATTGAAAGGTATCCTCACTTGCTCCCAAAATTCTAACAACTGTATCTGCACTTACTATTCCCACTATCATCAAGCATGCTCCTATAATGAGACAAGCTTTCAACACTGTTCCTAATGTTTTTTCTGCTTCATCTTTTTCCTTTTGACCTAACTGAATAGAAATAACACTACTCGCACCTACTCCTAGTAATGATCCTACACCTAATATAACGGTTACTGCTGGCCACGCTAAATTAATACTCGCAAGTCCAGCTTCTCCTACTCCTTGTCCTACAAATATTCCATCCACCATTGTATATAAAGCATTAAATAATACACCTATTACTGATGCTATAATAAAATTACTCCAAACTTTAAATACATTATCTTTTAAAATATTATTTATATTCATTTTTTTCACCTCTAAATTCAAATTATATAGGATTATAAGAAGCTGGTCAAAATATTTTTAAGTAAACAAGCAACTCTTGTGTTCACTTACAATATTATGATAGAAATAACATATTTTCCCAAAGGAGTTGTTGATATGTCTCATCTTCCCCAATTAGGCGATCAAATCCCTAACATATATAATGATTCTCAAGATACTTGGACTATTGTACTTGTTGAACCAACCATCTCTCATTCTGCTAAGTATAGATACCTTACTCGAAATACTACCCTTTTTGAAGAAAACAATATTCAGCTTATTACTTTTGAAGATACTTGTGAAGATACCTGTCTCTTTATCTTAGATCCTTCTCAAACAGTTAAAGCTGTTTTATATGATTCTCAAAATAACTCCATTAATACCTCACATATCATAGGACTTGTTGATTCACTTAAATCTACCTATAACCGCACACAAATTGATAGCTTGCAAAACTCCCCTAAGGGTTTTAATCCAGAATGCCCTGTTTTAAAACCTATAGTTGGAGAATATGTCCTAGGAAATCCTGAGAATGTTGATCCACTTCTTCTTGACTTTGTTATCTATGCATTTGCCCTCATTCAACCTAATGGTTCACTTCAAGTTTATTCTGAGCGTTACCTTCAAGAACTTGCTAACCTTAGATTAATTAATCCTAATCTTCAAGTCATTATGGCTATTGGTGGTTGGGGTGCTGATGGCTTCTCAGATGCAGCTCTTACTCCAAAATCTCGTTACGACTTTGCTAGAGAAGTGAAAAAATGGGTTGATCGCTATGACTTAGATGGTATAGATATCGACTGGGAGTATCCAGGCAGTGGTGCTTCTGGCATAAAAACACGTCCTCAAGATACCGAAAACTTTACTCTACTTCTCCAAGCACTTAGAGAAGTACTTGGACCAGAGGCTTGGCTAAGTGTCGCTGGTATTGCTGATAATGCATATATTAAAAACGTACAAATTGATAAAATTGCACCTATCATAACTCATTTTAATTTAATGAGCTATGATTTTACAGCTGGTGAAACGGGTAAAAATGGCAGTAAACATCAATCTAACCTGTTTCCATCCGAGTTAGCTCTTAATAATATCAGTGTAGACCTCTATATAAATAACCTAATTGATGCTGGCATGCCACCCGAAAAAATCTTAATGGGTATTCCATTCTATGGTCGTAGAGGTGCTACCTTTACTAAAACATTTGATGAAATCAGAAAGAACTATCTCAACAAAAATGGTTATAAAGTAAAGTGGGATAATGTCGCTAAGGCTCCTTATATTGTTGATCCTGCAGGCCAATTTTTCTTATCTTATGATAATGCCCTTTCTATCTACTTCAAAGGTCAATATATCTATGATCACTGCTTAGGTGGTATGTTTAGTTGGCAATCTGGTTTTGACCAAGGCAATATCCTTGCAAGTTACATGAATACAGCGATTAATGATCCATCTGAATTAGAAGATATTTTATCAAAAGCCTATTACGGTAAGTAAGATAAATAATAAAAGAGTCTATGAGGTTATTCCCATAGACTCTTTTATTATTTATCTTACTTTAAACTTATTTAACTACTGCACCTGATACCATCTCACCAAGTGGTCCTACTGCCACTAGGTTACCTGCATCATCCGATGCGCAAAGCACCATACCCTCTGACATGATCCCACGTAATTTAACTGGTTTTAAGTTTGTTACTACAACTACTTTTCTACCTATAAATTCTTCTGGTTCATAGTATTTTGCAATTCCTGACACAATTTGTCTTACTTCTTCTCCAATTTTAATTTTGGATACTAATAATTTATCTGCCTTTGGTACTCTATCACATTCGATGACTTCACCAATTTTAAGTTCTACTTTAGCAAAATCATCAATTGTAATATATTCTACCTCTTTTACTTCTTCTTTTTTCTCTTCAACCTTTGGTTGTGCAACTACTGTTGCTTCTTCTAGTGCTGCAAGTTCTTTTTCTTTATCTATACGAGGGAAAATATTAATTCCTTTTTTAGCTTTTACTGTCTTTGGCATAGTTCCCCATGTATGGATTGTATCCCACGCTGTAAGTTCTCCTCTTTCAACACCAATTTGTTCCCAAATTTTTTCTGGTGTTCTTGGCATAAATGGTTCTACCATAATACTTACAATACGAAGTCCTTCTGTCAGTGTATAAAGTACACCTGCAAGTTTAGCTTTGTTTGCTTCATCTTTTGCAAGTACCCATGGCATAGTTTCATCAATGTATTTATTTAATCTACGGATGATCACCCAAATATCTTCTAATGCATTATTAAAGAAGAGTTTTTCCATGTTTGCTTCCATCTTAGCTATAGATTCTGCTACAACAGCTTGTACTTGTGCATCAAATTCGTTACCTTCTTGCTCAGCTTGAAGTACCCCACCATCAAAATATTTTTCAATCATGGCTACTGTTCTTGATGCTAAGTTTCCGATATCATTCGCAAGGTCTGAGTTAATTCTTGAGATAAGTGCTTCATTTGTGAAGTTCCCATCTTGTCCAAATGCAATTTCACGAAGTAAGAAATAACGAATAGCATCACTACCGTATCTACTTACTAAAACACTTGGATCTACTACATTTCCTTTGGATTTACTCATTTTACCGCCATCAATAACTAACCAACCATGGCCAAATATTTGTTTTGGAAGTGGTAGTTCTAACGCCATAAGAAGTGCTGGCCAAATAATTGTATGGAAACGTACAATCTCTTTACCTACCAGATGTACATTTGCTGGCCAGAATTTTTTGTAAAGCTCATCGTTTTCAGTTCCAAATCCTAATGCAGAGATATAGTTTGATAATGCATCAATCCAAACATATACCACATGCCCTGGATCAAACTCTACAGGCACTCCCCATTTAAATGATGTACGAGATACACAAAGATCTTCTAATCCTGGACGAAGGAAATTGTTAAGCATTTCATTTTGTCTTGTTTGTGGTTGAATAAACTCTGGGTTTTCCTCAATATGTTTGATCAATCTATCTTGGTATGCAGATAATTTAAAGAAATAAGATTCCTCTTTTACTTTTTCTACAGCTCTACCACAGTCTGGACACTTGCCATCCACAAGTTGATGTTCTGTAAAGAATGTTTCACATGGTGTACAGTACATTCCTTCATATTCACTCTTATAGATATCACCTTTGTCATAAAGTGTTTTAAAGATCTTTTGAACTGTTAATTTATGTTCTTCATCCGTTGTACGAATAAATTTATCATATGTGATGTCCATAGTTGTCCAAAGATCTTTAATCCAATCTACAATACCATCTACAAATTGTTTTGGTGTTACATTCTCTTCAGCTGCACGTCTTTCAATTTTTTGACCATGCTCATCTGTTCCTGTAAGAAACATAACATCATATCCACGAAGTCTTTTATATCTTGCTATAGCGTCTGCTGCTACAGTTGTATAGGAATGCCCTATATGAAGTTTGTTACTTGGGTAGTAAATTGGTGTTGTAATATAATAAGTTGGCTTGCTCATTATCCTTTGTTCCTCCTCTATATGCAATGAATTAGTTCATTCGTCATTAAAATCTACTATCTATTATAGATTTAATTACTTTGCTTTACAATAACTCTATTGATAATATTACTATTCTTTTCCTGTTATATCTATAATAATTTGCGTTATCCTACTTAGGTATTCTCTTTTATGATAGTATAAACATAATAGAGGCATCTTACACATACGTATATAGGATTAAATTTATACTCATTTTCTTCAAAGAAAGGATGTTGTTCATGGGCATATTTGGTGGGAGTAAAAGTAGTAACTCTGATAAATTCCAATCTTATTTAATTGAAGGGGAAATCATTGAGGCAGTTTACCGCCTAGTATTAGATGAAATTTGTTTTACTAATAAACGTATTATTTTCGTAGATAAAGAGGGACTCTCCACTAAAAAATCAATCATCAATCTCCCTTATAAATCTATCTATTATTTTGCAGTAGAAAAAGGGGGTATGTTTGAACTAGATAACGAAATTAAACTTTTTACTAAAGGTTCGAATTTTGAAATCGAATTTGCAAAAGGAACGGATATCTTAGAGGTTGAAAAACTACTTGCTAAATATATTTGTTAGACCATTTTCCTAAAAGGAAGATGGTTTTTTTTACCCAAAAAATAATACTAATTTTTCTAAATATTTTTTATATATAACTTTCAACTTTAGATTTTGTCAACACTTTTTCGTCAATATAGCTCTCTCTTTTTTATACATTTTATCTGTATTTGTTTGAATATTTTTTTATATAATATATTATTTTTTAATATTTTCTATATTTTTAATTGACTTTTGTTATTTTTAGAATAATAATTATAGTTAGACAAATGCTTACTATTTGTTTTGCAAGGGTATCACCCACGTTTTATCGTGGTTAAAATTATATTTCAATCACTTATGAGGAGGATTTCAACTATGGCAACAAAATCTAGATTCCCTAGAACAGAAATTGGTGCAAGTAACCCTATTTTCAACCAAATCCGTACTACTATTGAAACTGCTTTCTACGGTAACAATGTAGTTCCTGTAACTTCTTTAAAAGAAGCTTACAAATTAGCAAAGAATGCTCCAGGTACAGTAGTAACTGATGTTCCTGTTTATAAACCAGAACTTTTAGGATTAGATGAAGATACTAAAATTCTTCTTTTCAATGATGGTGCTGTAAGTGGCCGTGCTGCTGCCGCTCGTAAAATTATGGGTGAACCTGGTATCAATCAAGGTGAATACGCCCTTAAAATTAGTGAAGCAGTTTATCAATGTCGTACTAAAAAGCTTTATCATGCACAAGCTATTGTAGGCCTTGATAAAGACTTCTCTGTAAAAGCTCATCTTTGTATCCCAGAAACACAAGAAAACATTATGTACTCTTGGTTATTAAACTTCCAAGCCATCAACGAAGTTGTAGCTGAAATGTACAATACTTCAAATGAAATTCCTAATGAAGGTGATATTTACATATTCTCAGATCCAAGCTGGTCTCATCCAGATCATCCAATGGGACTTACATTCTTTGATCCAGAACATAACTGTGCTGCTATCTTAGGGATGAGATACTTTGGAGAACACAAAAAAGGTACACTTACACTAGCTTGGGCTCTTGCTAATCGTCATGGTTATGCATCTTGTCACGGTGGACAAAAACGTTACAATTTAGGTGAAGATAAAGCTTTCGTTGCAGGTGTATTCGGACTTTCTGGTTCTGGTAAATCAACTATTACTCATGCTCGTCACAATGATAAATATGATATCACTGTACTTCATGATGATGCTTTTGTTATCTCTACAGAAAATGGATCTTCTGTTGCTCTTGAGCCAGCTTACTTTGATAAAACTCAAGATTATCCACTTACATGTGAAGATAATAAATATTTACTTACAATGCAAAATAACGGTGCAACAGTTGACGAAGATGGCAAAGTGGTTCCTGTTACAGAAGATATTCGTAATGGTAATGGACGTGCCGTTAAATCAATTCTTTGGTCACCAAATCGTGTCAATAAATTTGATGAGCCAGTTAATGCTATTTTCTGGTTAATGAAAGACCCTACTCTTCCACCAGTAGTTAAACTTAGTGGTGCAGAACTTGCTTCTGTAATGGGTGCTACACTTGCTACAAAACGTACAAGTGCCGAAAGACTTGCTCCTGGAGTAGATCCTAACGCATTAGTTGTAGAACCATATGCAAACCCATTCAGAACTTATCCATTAGCTGATGACTACAATAAATTCAAAGCTTTAGTAGCTGAAAGAAATGTAGATTGCTATATCCTTAATACAGGTGATTTTATGGGTAAAAAAGTTACTCCAGCCATTACTCTTGGTACACTTGAAGCAATCGTTGAAGGTACTGCTGCATTCAAACCATGGGGACCATTCTCTGATATTGAAATCATGGAAATCGAAGGATTTATTCCTGATTTAGCTGATACTAACTACAGCGAACAATTACAAAAACGTATGCAAGATAGAGTAGAATTTATCGAATCTCGTGAAACTGAAAAAGGTGGATTTGATAAACTTCCAGCTGATGCTCTAGAAGCTCTTAAAAAAGTTGTTACTGAAGCTCACAACGCTTAATTAAAATAAAGGTACTGGATCTAGCTCCTAGATCCAGTACCTTTATTTTTTTCTATTAATAATTTTTTCATCTATAATTTTTTCTGCTAACCGTTTATGATAGGAAGCCTGTTCAATTAAAGTCAATACTAGTAAAATGGTCTCCAACTCTTCATCCTCTATGCCTACACCCGTTAGTTCTTCATGTAAGGTCTCTAATCGCTTCTCTACCCCTAAATTAAAATAGGCTAACTCTTTATCCTTTGAATTTAGATAGCTTTGATAGAGTTTTGCTAATTTATCACCCTCTACAGTATCTCCATTTTTAACTACACTAAATAATTCTTTAATATCACCAATACTTATTATATTTTTTAATTGATAAAGCATAATCATTAATATAATATGCTCTTTGGTATATTTTTTCTTTACTGCGGGCATTAATACCTTATCTTTAGTATAGTTGTTAATCATCGTTTTAGTGAGTAATTTATCTTCTTCATTTCTTTTTGTATGTTTAAGCTTATCCTCAAATAAGGTAATAAGTTGATCCATATATAAGTCAATACTCGGTATCTCTTGAAGTTGTACTACTTCTTGTAATCTTAGATTATCCACCTGTTTTTTGAGCCATAATTCGTCCATAACGCGCCTCCTTAACTTTGTACTTTTATAATACAACATATTAATTTTAAAACGCAAGAAATTATTTATATCACTACATTGACTTATCATGCATAAATATGATATATTTTATATATAATATCATATAGTTATTAATACTACATATTGATATAAGGAGATGGTATATTGAAGACATACATTAGAGAACCCATTAACGCTTTTACCCATTTATTTGGGGCTGCTCTTTCATTTATAGGAACTATTATTCTACTTCTATTCGGAGGAAAAGGTAGTCCACTTACAACTACAGCTATTATATCTATTATTATATTTGGACTGAGTCTTATTGCACTTTATACTACTAGTGGTATCTATCACTTAGTTAAAGCGAAAGACTCCGTACTCTTAAAGCTAAAAAAGCTAGATCATGCTATGATTTTTATTCTGATTGCAGGCTCCTATACACCTTTTTGTTTACTTTCATTAACTGGTGCTTGGAAATGGAGTATTATCATTACAGTTTGGTCACTTGCCTTGCTAGGTATTACCTTGAAAATTTTTTGGATTAACATGCCTCGTTGGCTTTCTACTGGATTTTACATTGGTATGGGGTGGATAGCCCTATTTGCCCTTAAACCCCTCTATGATTCACTTTCTTTAGGTGGATTTGTTTGGTTAACTCTAGGTGGCATAATGTATACCATTGGTGGTATTATCTATGGTCTTAAAAAACCTAATTTATCTATTCACCTAGGCTTTCATGAAATCTTTCATATTTTTGTTATGCTAGGTAGTGCCTGCCACTACTGGGCAGTTTTTAATTATGTAGTATAAAATATAACAGGGATGAAACTTTAAAATTAAAGTTCATCCCTGTTATATTTTATGAATGCAAATAAAAAAAGGATGAATTAAAATTCATCCTTTAATATTATAAATTATTTACGAACTACGTTAGATGCTTGTGGTCCTCTGTTGCCTTCTACGATTTCGAACTCAACTTCTTGACCTTCTTCTAAAGTTTTGAATCCTTCTGTTTGGATAGCTGTGAAGTGTACAAATACATCATCACCATTTTCTCTTTCGATAAATCCAAATCCTTTTTCTGCATTAAACCATTTTACTTTACCTGTCATTACTAGGCCTCCTTAAAACTAAATATTGCTAAAACACTGTTACTTGAAACGCTTTCGGTCTTGATTTTTACTATACCACAAGAGGCCTACATTCGTTTTATTTCCAATATTTTAACTTCCTTTATTAGAATATCATATTTCAAATTAACAATCAAGTTTAAATTTTTTAATTTTTAGTTTATTTACTTGAGTATATATAGCTATATCTTCTTATCTTTTATCTTTAAACCGTGTTGTCTATGTGTACTTTTTTATTTTACACTAGAATTGCTCTCTCTTTACAGCCTACTACTAATTTCTTACCATCTGAATATCCTTCTGGTCTATTCTTTAATTCTTTAATCAATATATTTCTTAAATAGTTAATTTTACCTTGATAAATCATAGAATCTATTTCATTTACCATTTCATATGGATCTTTTTCCAAGTCAAAAAATTGCTCTTCTCCTGTCTGGGTATACCATATATATTTAGCATTTTCAGTTACTATGTATTGATTACCTATTCTTCCCCCAGTATGTTCTCCATGAATATACTCCCTAAATTTCTCTGGTTTTTCTGCATCTAATTTCCTTACACTCTTTCCATCTACAGATTCAGGAATCTCTGCCCCTGCAAAATCTAACAACGTCGGCATGACATCTCTTAACTCTACAAGTCTATGATCTACTTTAGCATTTGCATTTACCAAGTGATTTGGTCCAGATAAAATAAATGGTACTTTTATACTCCCTTGATACGCTCTTGTTTTTCTACACATATGGTGGTCACCTAATAACTCTCCATGGTCTGATACAAATAAAATTACAGTATCATTATAAATTTGTTCTTCTATTAACGCTTGTATTAATCTCCCAATTTGGTGATCCATATGTGTAATACATGCATAATAGCCTACCTGAGCTTGTCTTACTAGTTCAGGATCTGCTATTCCATCTGAAGAATCAAATCCTCTTCCTAATATCTTATATTTCTCTACATCAGCCCATTCCCCTATATGTGGTTGCGTTAATGCCTTATCTTTATACATATCAAAATAACATTGAGGTGCATCAAATGGTGGATGTGGTCTTACAAAAGATGTCATCAAGAAAAATGGTTTTGAACGATCTCTTCTCCTTAGAAAATCTAAAGAACGGTCAACTGCCCAATTCGTTGGATGAAGTTTTTCCTCATAAATCCAAGGTCGTGCTACCCATGAATTACACTCAAGTCCTGTATCTGTTACATCACAATCTATCCCTTTTTGTTGTTTTAGCCAATAAAAATAATCATCTGCTACTTTTTGACTCTCATAATAGGGTGTTGTTGCATAGCGATTATGATGTAAGTATCCATCATGTAGTTCTATATGGTGAAATCCTAATAAATTTCTTAAAGGACTAACATGCATTTTACCTACACCCTGTGTATAATATCCTGCTTTACTTAATTCCCCAGCTAAAGTATGTTCATAATCCCAACTCACACCATCTCGATAGCCTACTCTTTTATGATTTTCTTGTGCCATCCCTGTCATCAATGCTGCACGTGCTGGTATACAGGTTGGACACGCTGAATAGGCATTCTCAAATAATACTCCTCTTATAGCTAAACTATCTAAATATGGTGTTTTAACATCTGGATGTCCTGCAATACCTAAGCAATCCCCTCTATGCTGGTCATCTACTATGAGTAAAATATTAGGTCTGTTCATTTCTTTTCCTACCTTCCATAGTTTACTTAAAACTTATATTTATATATTATATCATATTTAAAATTTTTTGAGTATTAAAAGAGTTGTCTGTTCTATTTTAATTTTTTCTCCATGAGCACTAACTCCTCTATCCTTGTGAATTGATTTTTAGTATAAAATCCAATAGTCTTTTGATCTTCTAGTGTAAAAAGTTCAATTCTAGTAACATCTTGATCTAACAACTTATCTTCTAATGAATTCAGTAATTGACTCCCTATTCCCTGTCCTTGTATCTCTGTATCTATAAAAATCTCTTTTAGATTATAATGATATCCCTCATACCAATATTCTAAATATCCCATCACAACTCCAACTACTTTTTTATTAAAAATACATACTATCCCTATAAACCTAGGATGTTCATATAAATCCTTTAACCGATTATATGCTCTATCATAAGTCCATTTGTCATTCCACGGTGCTTTATTAAATTCCTTTATAAATAACTCCGTAATTTCTCCTAATGCTTCTTTACTTATATTTTGTAATGTAATCACTTTTTTTCTCCTTATTTCATCTTACCCAAAACTTCATAAGATAGGCTCTTAGTCTTATTGGCCTTGAGTTGTTTATCTACTCGTGTTACTGCAATACCATTTTTATTAGTGTTATACAAAGTGCTTATTATTAGTGGACCTATTATAAATGTTTCTATCAGCAAGATATCAAGAATAATCGTACTAACAAGTGCAATCATCTCACCTACTTCTTCAATTCTTATGGATACCCTATTCCCCATTCCGAACACGCCAGCAAGTATAATTAACCCCATTATACCTAAACCTATTCCTATTTGCCTAAGCCCAGTGAGTGCCTCCATATACCCAACTTTACTTGTTTTTCTCATAATTGCCATACTTATTTTTTTAATAGTTTGCTTCTTTTTCATAATCATGCAATATATGCCTAAAACTACACCTATAAGTATTCCTGCTATTAGGTGATACTTAGATTTTTGTTCCCATAAAATATAGATATTCAAAATACTAAACATTCCTAGTATCTCTAAAATAATAATTTGAAACATCTCTAACCTCCTTTAACATTATACATGGTATATTATGCTATTAGAGATATTTTTCAAGCCTCCCCCTCTACTTTATCAACTCTATTACTTCTCCAAATTCTGCTATTTTATTATCATATTGAGTTCCTATTACTTTTTCATGGCACACAACAATTATGCTGCTATAATCTAAATACTTCTCCAGTACTTGGTCTACACGCCTTTTAAGCATTTTTTTTGTTTCCCACTTTTTATCTTTTCCTTTAGGATAAATACCTTGATATTTTTCATATTCTTGACAAAGTACCATAAATTCATAATAAGTTTCATACTCATACGTTAAATCAGGCTGCCATTCCCTTAAATCTATTTCTACTTTCATTTCTATATCTAATATTCTACTTATAATAGATCCTGTCTGCATAGTGCGTGTATAAGGTGATGCTATAATTAATTCTCCCCCTTTTAGTTTTAGCACTTCTGCTGCTTTTTTAGCTTGTATAATACCTTTATCTGTTAGAGGGACTAAGTCTCTCCCATGTCCTTTGAATTTATATTTTTCATTGGCGTACCAGTCTGGTTCCCCATGCCTAACCATATAGAATTTTGTCATTTCCTATTCCTTCTTTCTCTTTATTATTCATACCCTTACACTTATTACTCTTTACACTTGCTATAGATTAATATACCCCAGCAATTAAATTTCACCCGTGTACACTTCTGCTCCTATACTAAAGAAAAACTTCTCTTATCTTTCTCCTATGATATAATAGATAAATGCTCAAAATAAATTTACAAACTTAAAAGGAGATTCTTATGAAACAATATAAAGAATTAGTTCAACACATTTTAGATACAGGTGCAAAAAAAGAAGATCGTACAGGTGTAGGTACTATTAGTACTTTCGGCTATCAAATGCGCTTTAATTTAAATCAAGGTTTCCCACTTGTAACCCTAAAAAAGACTTATTTTAAAGGAGTTGTTCACGAACTGCTATGGTTCTTAAACGGAGATACTAATATTAAATATCTTGTAGATAACAATGTCCACATTTGGGATGAGTGGGCAAATGAAAATGGTGATTTAGGTCCCGTTTATGGTGCACAGTGGAGAAATTGGGAAGCTATTGCTCAAGATGACTTAGGAAATTATGTCCCAAAATTTATTGATCAGATTAGTGAAGTTATTGAACAAATTAAAACTAATCCTGATTCAAGAAGACTTATTGTTAATGCATGGAACGTAGGAAAGTTAGATGAGATGGCTCTACCACCTTGCCATATGTTTTTCCAATTTTATGTTGCGAACGGCAAACTATCTTGTCAACTTTATCAACGTTCTGCCGATACCTTCTTAGGGGTTCCATTCAACATTGCATCTTATGCACTTTTAGTCCAAATGATTGCTCATGTAACACAATTAGAACTTGGAGAATTCATTCATACAATTGGTGATGCTCATTTATATCTTAATCATATGGAACAAGTACAGACTCTTCTTAATCGTGAGCCACTTCCACTCCCTCTTCTAAAAATTAATAGAAAGGTAGATTCTATTTTTGATTTTAAATATGAAGACTTTGAATTAGTAAATTATAAATCTCACCCTGCTATTAAAGCTGAGGTTGCAGTATGATTAATATGATTGTAGCTGTTAGCCGTAATAATCAAATAGGTGTAGATAATCAATTGCCTTGGCATATCAAGGAGGACCTTCAATACTTTAAACAAACTACTACTGGCCATACAATTGTTATGGGACGAAAAACTTTTGATAGTATTGGAAGACCCCTTCCTAATAGAAAAAATATTGTTATTACACGTGACTATTCTTTTCAAGTTCCTGGTGTAGAAGTTGTTCATTCTTTAGAAGAACTTTTTTCACTTATTAATTTAGAACCTAAACCTGTTTTTGTAATTGGTGGTGGTGAAATCTATAAATTACTTTTACCTTTTACAGAGAAGCTCTATATCACTCTAGTTGATTTAACAATTGATGGTGATACTTTTTTCCCTGAGTATAAAGATACCTTTACACAGGTTCACTCCCAAAGGGGCCTTTATACAGAGGATGTTGGTTTTGATTACTTCTTTACTGAATGGCATAAAAA
>JBOFPL010000103.1:0-34655 GCA_051659885.1 Cellulosilyticaceae bacterium | reverse complement strand
TAGAACCTAAAGACCGTACCCAGTCTTGTCCATCTTGTGGTAGCACACATACGATTAGACGTGGAACCTCTAAACCTAGACACGTAAGGCATTTGCCTATTTGGGGCAACATTACCATACTCATTTTGCCTACCATTAGACTATCTTGTAAATGTTGCAACTTAAATTTCACATGGATCTATAGCTTTGTAGCCCCAAAATCTAGATATAGCAACGACTTCAAACAAGGACTCTCCAATGCTCTTGATGGTGCTACGGTTAAACATGCTGGTAAGATGTTTAAAATTCCTTATACATCGGCTGAGCGTTTTATTAAAGTAGCACTTGCAACAGTTATTCCACTTCTCCAAAATGATATGCTTGCTCTAGCTCAGAGTAGCGATAGGCTTGTTATAGGTATTGATGATTTTGCAATTAGAAAAGGTCATACCTATAACACCGGTTTTCATGATTTAAGAAACGGATCATTACTCACGGTTGTAAATGGTCGCAAATGTACGGAGCTTCTAGCCAACAAAGAACTTTTACAAATGATTTATAGCTTATCACCCATCGCAGTGGTTATGGATTTAGCAAAAAGTTATCATAACTTTGCTCAAGCAGTTTATCCAAATGCTATTCGTATTGCAGATCATTTTCATGTCAATCGCTATATGACAGATGCACTTCAAACCATACGTAAACGTATCACTAAGGACATCCCGACTTATCAAGGAAAGCTTCTTAAACAACATAAAGAGCTTTTAGATAAGCGGCATGATTGCCTTAAAAAAACTGAGTTAGCAACGCTTGATACTATTCTCAAAATCTCAACAGAACTTACACAAGCGTACTGGTTCAAAGAACAACTTATTCACTGGTATGACTATGCTAATAAAGGCAACGCCTTGTATTTACTTGAAAAATGGATTAATGAGGGCGAACGTCTAGAGATTGTTGAAATTGATGAGGCTCTTAAAACCTTTAAAAACTGGAAGATTGAGATTGCTAACTATCATAAGTGTCGATTTACAAATGCCGCGGTTGAAGGAAGAAATAACAAAATCAAAGCCTTGCAACGTAGGTGTTATTTTTTGAGGAATAGAAAGGTTTATGAACAACGTATTTATTTAGAATGTAACAGTGAAGTGCTGGCAGCCTAATGGCTGTCAAGCACACATTTTGGTGATGAGCCGAAAATATAGATAAAAATTTAAGATTTAATCCAAAAAATAAGACAAGGGGCTTATCACTAAATATATGACGAATATAGATTAAAAATGATATAAAAATAAAAGAAGAGATAATTTATTATCTCTTCTTTTATTTTTAATTTCTATAAGCGTTATTAGAAATACGACCAAATAAAGTGAGGGAATAAATACCAGCTATCCCTACTAAGGCATAAACTACACGGCTGATCCAAGAAGTCATGCCTCCAAATAAAGCAGCTACTAAATCAAATTGGAAGAATCCGATGAGCCCCCAATTTAATGCACCAATAATAACAAGTGCAAGTGCGATATAATCAAGTGTTTTGGTATTCATAATTTTGCCACCTTTCGGAATTAAAATCATTATAAGTATATTATAACTATAAAAACTTATTTTATTCTTTGCAGATGTTGGATAAAATATCCAGGTTATAAAAAGGTTGGATAACAAAAAAAATAAAAGTATAATAAAATGGAAGGTAATATTTAAGAAATGAGGTTTGAAATGGAAGTATACAATAGATATTCAAATTATTTAAAAGAAAAGTACAATGGGAAAGTCTATAAAATTCCTATTAATTTGCCAGTGACTTGTCCGAATAGGGATGGTAATTGTGGGCATGGTGGATGTACTTTTTGCTCAGAGGTAGGTGCAGGGTATGAAATGATAGATGCTCAAACGAGCATTAAAGAACAACTAGAAAGTAATATAGCCTATATCAGCAAACGTTATAAAGCAAAGTATTTTATAGCATATTTACAAAATTATAGTAACACCTATATGCCGCTTGAACAATTTAAGGCAACATTAGAGCAAATTCAACATGAGCATTTGGTAGGGATTAGTATTTCTACGCGCCCAGACTGTATTAATGATGAGTACTTGAAGGTGATTGATGAATGGCGTAGGCTTTATCAGAAAGATGTGTGTATTGAGCTAGGATTACAAACTGCTAACTACCATTCTTTAAAAAAAATAAATAGAGGACATGGGTTGGCAGAATATTTAGATGCAGTTCTTCGTATTAAACAATATGGATTTGAGATTTGTACACATTTAATATTGAATTTACCATGGGATAATATGGATGATGTGATAGAGAATGCCAAATTAATGAGTGTATTAGACATGAAATATGTTAAATTACATGCCCTTTATATTTTAAAAGGGACGATAATGGGTAAACAGTATGAAAAGAATGAGTTTGAGATGATTTCTGAAGAAGAGTATAGAGAAAGGGTAATTACCTTCTTAAAATATTTAGATGAAAAAGTTGTAATCCAACGTATTATTGGAAGAGTACCTGAAGAGTATACATTATTTGCTAACTGGGGAAGTAGTTGGTGGAAAATTCATGATGAGATTGTAAGAGAAATGGAAGAAAAGCGATATGTACAAGGCATGTCATGTAACTATAAAAATGGAAAAGCACTTAAAAAAATAAATTTTGAGTAGTGAAGAAGCATAAATATGCTTCTTTTTTTATATCATTTAATAAGGGGAGGGGGACGACCATGTCTTTGGAACGGATTGTTAGGGAACAAGTCTATCAATATAAAAGAAAAAAACATTTAAAAACCAAAAGAAGAGGAATAATTTCTCAACTACCTAAATCTGATGTACAGTTTATGGTGATGAATGTAGGAACAGGCATAAAACCTAATAAGCAGATGGGAAGAGTAAGAAGAAGAAAAAAGAATGCTAATTTTTATGGTACTACAATAGGTGGAAAGGAAATAGCTGGAGTGGTTTGTATGATATTAGGCGGGATACTTTTATTAACAACGTGCTTTAGTAAAGAGGTAACAGAAACGGCTAATTTATCAAAAGACATTATACAAGTAGGAGAACCCATAAATGCTATTGTCCAAAATGAATCAAATGAAGTTGTTACAGTAAGCAAAGCAGAAGAAAAACAAGCAGAGAGTGAGAAGGAGGAACTAAAGGGAGATTATGAGAGATATTATGAGGTCATACAAGATTATGAGATGAATGGAGAGGAACTCCAACAAATCTTTGAACTATCTATGAAAGATCAAAAGGAATTTGCTCATACTTTATCTGCATGGTCTATTAAAAAATTAGAGGGAATGGATAATAAATCAATTTATAAATATTTAAAAAAATACAATCAGGATGAGCAGGTTGAATCGGATGACCTTTATATACAGGGCGTAGAAATTTACAAGCAATTTATATATGATATCAAATACTTTCCTATAGTTAAGCATAAGGATTATTCTTTTGAACAAAGTTGGAAAGAAAGTAGCTTATTTGAAGAGAAAAGATTGCATTATGGTGTAGATATTATAGACCCAAAAAATAGTACAGGCAAAGTTCCGATTATAAGTATGACGAATGGCGTCATTGAAAACATAGGATGGAATGATACAGGAGGTTATAGAGTAGGTATTAGGAGCACTGGAGGGGCATATTTCTATTATGCACATTTGAGTGAATTACCTACACATCTAAAAAAAGGAGATACTATTAATGCTGGAGAATATATTGGATTAATGGGAAATACGGGATATGGGAAGGAAGGAACAAGTGGTAAAGTGCCCGTTCATTTACATATAGGAATAGCTGTAAAAAATAAGGAAGGAAAAGAATTTTGGATTAATCCTTACCCCGTTTTACAATACATAGAAAGTAGTCAAATCCTGGTGAACCCTATTGATTAATACATTGATACTAAAAAATGCCTATGTTATAATAAGGTGATTAGACGTAAAAGATAAAGAGTGATCTGAAAGATTGAAAGTCGAATAGAAAGGGAATGATTAAGAAAAAGAGAAATCTAGAGAGTATGAATTCCCGAGTTAATAAAGCACATAACTTAGGTTATGTGTTTTATTATGGTGATAGAGAGGAGCGCGTATGAAATTACCAGTAGCATTTGAGAAAAAAATGAAAGAATTTTTAAAAGATGAGTATAACGCTTACTTAAAAAGTTATGAATTACCTAAATATCAAGGATTTAGGGTTAATACATTAAAAACAACTATGGATGAGTGGGAAGAAATCAATCCCTTTCAAAATATAAAAAGTGTTCCTTGGTGTAAACAAGGTTTCTATTATGTAGAGGAGAGACCGGCAAAGCACCCTTACTATTATGCAGGATTATACTACATGCAAGAACCAAGTGCGATGGCACCAGGATCATATATTCCTATAGAACCAGGAGATAAAGTGTTAGATTTATGTGCTGCACCAGGAGGTAAATCAACACAAGTAGCAGCCAAATTAGGACATACAGGGTTACTTGTAGCAAATGATATTAGTGCTTCTAGGGCAAAAGCATTACTTAAAAACATTGAAAATTTTGGAGTAAGAAGTTTTGTTGTAACTAGTGAAACACCGGAGAAATTAGCCAGTCAATGTTCAGGGTACTTTGATAAAATTCTTATAGATGCTCCTTGTTCAGGAGAAGGAATGTTTAGAAAAGATGAAGGAGCTATTAAAAGTTGGGAAACCCATGGCATAGAGTATTGTTGTAATTTACAAAGAGAAATTTTAGACTATGCAGCACAAATGTTAAAAGTAGGTGGGATGATTCTCTATTCTACATGTACTTTTTCACCAGAAGAAAATGAAGGTATGATTCAGGAATTTTTAAACAAACATAAAGCGTTTCAGGTATTGTCGTTAGAGCCTATAGGGGGCATTACAAAAGGTAGACCTGAGTGGATAGGGGCAGATGAAAGCTTGACAGGGGCTTTAAGGCTTTGGCCACATCATTTAGAGGGAGAAGGCCACTTTGTTTGTTTATTACAAAAAGTACAAGGCGAAGAGGAAAAATGTGAAAGATTAGCACCTAAAAAAATGATTAAAGATTATGAAGCACTTAAACTATTTATAGAAGAATATACGCATTTACCATTGGACTTACCTGTTATAGAACACAGTGGTAAAATTTATTTGGTGCATCCAGATGCACCAGCACTTAAAGGGATACGTATAGTAAGAAGTGGCTTACTTTTAGGGGAACTTAAAAATAAACGCTTTGAACCTTCGTATGCTTTACCACTTGCCTACCCAAAAGAAATGTTTAAAAATACGATTAGTTTTGAGCGAACAGATACAAATGTGATAAAGTATTTGAAAGGAGAGACATTGATTTATGAAGCTCCTAAAGGATATCATGTAATTTGCGTAGAGGACTATCCATTGGGATGGGTAAAAGCACAAAATAATACACTAAAAAATCAATATCCTCCGACATGGAGAATGATGGGATGATAATATGTTAGAAAAAAAAATAAGATTAGATAAATACTTAGGACATATAGGTTATGGAACTAGAAGTCAAGTTCAAAAGTTAATTAAGCAAAAAAGAGTAAAAGTTGATGATCAAGTAGTTAATAAACCAGAGCATGGAGTAGTTATTGATAAGCAAATAGTAAAGATAGATGGTGAAGTAGCTACGTATAAAGAATTTTATTATTTTATTCTTAATAAACCACAAGATGTTATTACGGCAACAAGAGATAATGTACACAAAACAGTAATAGATTTATTAGAACCAATGGATCAAAATAAAGATGTTGCACCAGTTGGCAGATTGGACAAAGATACAGAAGGATTATTAGTATTAACTAATGATGGAAAAATGGCGCATAGTTTACTTTCTCCTAAAAAACATGTAGATAAAATTTATTTTGCTAAAATAGAAGGAGAAATGACGCAAGAAGATGTAGAGGCTTTTCGTGAAGGGGTTGAACTCGGTGATGGGATGAAGTGCATGCCAGCTAAGCTTGAAATTTTAAAAGCTGGAGATATTTCTGAAGTGCATATCACCATTAAAGAAGGTAAATTTCATCAGGTTAAAAGAATGGTAGGGTGTTTAGGTAAAAAAGTTATCTATCTTCAACGTATTAAGATGGGAGGATTCAACTTACCAGAGGACCTTGCATTAGGATGTTATAGAGAACTTACAGAGAAAGAACTTAGTTTATTAAAAGAGGATGATGCGAGTGATGAATAAGAAATATGATGCAGTCATATTTGATTTAGATGGCACCCTTATTGATTCTATGTGGGTATGGCCTAAAATTGATAGAGCTTATTTGGAAAAATTTAATATTGTAGCACCCAATGATATTGATGCAGCTTTAGAGGGTAAAAGTTTTACAGAATCAGCACTTTATTTCAAAGAAAGATTTGAATTAGAACACACAGTGGAGCAAATTAAAGAAGACTGGAATCATATGGCATGGGACTTTTATATGAACCAAGTTTCCCTTAAACAAAATGCACAGGAGTTTTTAGATTTTTTAGCAGATCATCAAATTCGTTTAGGTATTGCGACAAGTAATAGTAAAGAGTTAGTGAATGCTGTGTTGGAAAAACTTGAAATTAGAAGTTATTTTACGAGTGTAAGAACCTCATGTGAAGTGGAAAAAGGAAAGCCTCATCCGTATATTTACCTTAAGGTAGCAGATGATATGGAAGTAAAACCACATAGATGTTTGGTTTTTGAAGACATTCCTAATGGCATTCTAGCAGGAAAAGCTGCAGGAATGGAAGTTTGGGGAATAGAGGATAGACAAGATGAAGAAACTAGGAAAAGAGTGATTAATCTAGCAGATAGATTTATTACTAATTATGCAGAAGCGATAGAGCTTCTTAGACAGGAGTAAGGAATGTTTTTACCAATTAGTAAACAGGATATGATAGAGAGAGGGATAGAAGAGTTAGATTTCGTTTTAGTAACGGGAGATGCGTATGTAGATCATCCTTCTTTTGGAACAGCCATTATAGGGAGAGTTCTGGAAAGACATGGTTATAAGGTGGGTATTTTGGCCCAACCTCGATGGGATAATTGTGAAGATTTCAGAAGGTTTGGTAAACCGAGACTAGGTTTTTTGATTGGATCAGGAAATATTGATTCTATGGTAAATCATTATAGTGTCACAAAAAGGAGAAGAAAGAAAGATGCTTATACACCAGGTGGCTTAGCTGGTAAAAGGCCAGATAGAGCGGTTATTGTATATGCTCAACGTGCAAGAGAAGCCTATAAAGAGGTGCCTATTTTAATTGGTGGGATAGAAGCAAGTCTTAGACGGATGGCACATTATGACTATTGGGACAATAGAGTAAGAAGATCTATTTTGTTAGATGCTAAAGCAGATTTATTAATGTATGGGATGAGTGAAAAATCTGTTATAGAAATAGCGGAAGCACTAGATAGTGGAATAGAAGTACAACATCTTACTTATATAAGAGGAACGGTATACAAAACTACTGATAAAGAATCAGTTTATGAAGGGGTAGAATTACCTCCTTATGAAGAAATAATAGAATCTAAAGAAGAATATGCTAAAAGTTTTATGATTCAAAATCAAAATACAGATCCATTTATAGGGAAACCACTCATTGAGGCTTATGAAAATGGGCTTTACGTTGTGCAAAATCCAGCTGCATTGCCACTTACACAATTAGAGTTGGATGATGTATATGAATTACCTTATGAAAATGCTCCACATCCTAGTTATCAGGAACAAGGAGAGGTACCTGCAATTAGTGAAATTAAATTTAGTATTGCAAGTAATAGAGGATGCTTTGGAAGTTGCAGTTTTTGTGCGTTAACTTTTCATCAAGGACGGATTGTACAAGGAAGAAGTCAAGAGTCTATGGTAAAAGAAGCCAAGCAGATGATACAAAGTCCAGAATTTAAAGGCTATATTCATGATGTAGGCGGGCCTACGGCTAACTTCTTGGATGCACCATGCGATAAAGCTGTAACAAAAGGAACATGTAAACATAGACATTGTTTATATCCTAAGCCTTGTAAAAATCTGAAAGTAGATCATGGTCAGTACATGAATACATTAAGGCAGATTCGTCAATTACCAAATGTTAAAAAGGTATTTATTCGTTCAGGGATAAGGTATGATTATTTACTAGAAGATGTAAACAATAAAGAAATTGTAAAAGAAATCTGTGAACATCATGTAAGTGGACAATTACGTATAGCGCCAGAGCATATATCAGATAATGCGCTAAAATATATGGGGAAACCTTCACGAGCAGTCTATGAGAAATTCACCAATCTTTTTGATATGCAAAGCAAAAAGGTAAATAAGGAACAATATGTAGTACCTTATTTTATGAGTTCTCATCCAGGATGTACTTTAGAAGATGCAGTAGAATTAGCTACTTATTTGAAAGAGATTAACCATATTCCAGAACAAGTACAAGATTTTTATCCAACACCATCTACATTAGCTACTTGCATGTATTATACAGAATTAGATCCACGTACAATGCAAAAGGTATATGTTCCTAAAAAGCAAGAAGAAAAAGATATGCAAAGAGCATTACTCCAGTATAATAAAAAAGAAAATTATTCATTGGTATATAAAGCACTTGAGCAAATAGGAAGAATAGATCTAATAGGTATGGATAAAACATGCTTAATTAGACCGAAAGTGAAAGTAAATAATAGAGTTAGCAATAATAAAAATAAAAAACAAAATAGATAAGAAAAAAATAAAGATCACTTACTAAAATAAGTGATCTTTATTTTTTGAGAAATATTTTGAAATAATAGTTGAAAATAAAAAAAAATACGATATAATATTTATAAAAATACAAAAAGTTAATAATTATTCAAAATAGGAGGAGTTAAAATGTTTAATTTAAAAGGAAAAAGTTTAATAACTTTACATGATTATTCTAGAGAGCAAATAGAATATTTAATAGATCTAGCAAAACAGCTCAAAGATAAAAAAAGAATGGGAATACAAGGGGATTTATTAAAAGGAAAAAATATAGCACTTATTTTTGAAAAGCCGTCTACACGCACAAGATGTGCTTTTACTGTAGCTTGTGTAGATGAGGGGGCTCATCCTGAATATTTAGGAAAAGATGATATTCAATTAGGATATAAAGAAAGTGTAGCAGACACAGCTAGAGTCTTAGGAAGATTATTTGATGCAATTGAATTTAGAGGATTCTCTCAAAAGACAGTAGAAGAATTAGCTGCTTATGGTGGTGTGCCTGTGTACAATGGATTAACAGATTTATATCATCCTACACAAATTTTAGCAGATTTATTAACAATACAAGAGAAAATAGGTGACCTAGAAGGTAAAAAGTTTATTTATGCAGGAGATGGAAGAAATAATATGGCAAATAGCTTATTAATTGGATGTAGTAAAGTGGGGATGAATATAGTAATACTAGCACCTAAAGAATTGTGGCCAGATCCAGAACATGTGGAACAATGTAAGCGTTATGCTGAAGAAAGTGGGAGTGAGATTATTATTTCAGAAGATATAGAGGAAGTAGTAGGTGCAGATATTATTTATACAGACGTATGGTGTTCTATGGGAGAAGAAGAAAAGGCAAAAGAAAGAGTTAAAATGCTAAAGAAATATCAAGTTAATCAAGAATTAATGAATAAATCAGGAAATAAAAAAGTGATTTTCATGCACTGTCTTCCAGCAGTAAAAGGCAATGAAGTAACAGAAGAAGTATTTGAAAGCAAGTACTCAGTTGTATTTGATCAAGCAGAAAATCGTATGCATACAATTAAGGCAGTTATGGTAGCAACACTAAGCTAATTAAAGTCTGAAAATATTGACAAATTAAAAAGGGTTTAATATAATTTAACAATACACATTGGTAAAGTAATTGATTGGAGGAGTGAGTATGAGGGTTTATAATTTTTCAGCAGGGCCAGCTATGCTTCCATTAGAAGTCTTGGAAAAAGCTCAGAAAGAACTTATATGCTATGGTAGCACGGGAATGAGTGTTATGGAAATGAGTCATCGCTCCAAAGAGTATCTCGAAATCATAGAGGCAGCAGAACTAAAATTAAGACAAATCATGGATGTACCAGATAATTATTCTGTATTATTTTTACAAGGTGGCGCCTCTTTACAATTTGCTATGGTACCACTTAATTTATTAAATGGATCAAATAGAGCAGATTTTTTAGATACAGGAATGTGGTCAAATAAGGCGATAAAAGAAGCTAAAAAATTTGGTCAGATAAATGTAGTAGCCTCTTCTAAAAAGGAGGTATACAGTTGTATTCCAGAATATAACTCATCTCAATTTGACTCAGAAGCCGATTACTTTTATATTTGTTCTAACAATACGATTTATGGCACTAGGTTTAATGAACTTCCCCAAACAGGGAAAGTTCCAATAGTAGCAGATATGTCATCATGTATTCTTTCAGAAAAAATAGACGTTAGTCGCTATGGTATTATTTTTGCAGGAGCACAGAAGAATTTAGGACCTGCAGGTGTAACTATTGTTCTTATACGCAATGATTTAATAGGAAAGGCAAAGGAAGAAGTGCCTACTATGCTTAATTACAAAACCCATGTGGATAACCAATCTATGTTTAACACACCGCCTACTTATGGAATCTATATTTTGAAGCTTGTTTTAGAGTGGATAGAGTCTATAGGGGGAATTGAAGAAATAGAAAGGCGCAATAAGCAAAAGGCACAACTGCTTTATGAGTACTTAGATAGTTCTAAATTGTTTAAAGGGACAGCAGCTTACAAAGATCGTTCGTTAATGAATATACCTTTTATAACAGGAGATGAAGCGTTAGATGAAGTCTTTATAAAAGAAGCTAAGAAGGTAGGGTTAGTGAATTTGAAAGGACATAGAAGTGTAGGTGGAATGAGGGCTAGTATTTATAATGCTATGCCTGTAGAGGGCGTAGAGGCTTTAGTGGAGTTTATGAAGCAATTTGAAGCAAATCACTAAAGGGGGAGTAAAATGTATAAAATTTATACACTTAATAAGGTAGGGAATAAAGGACTAGCTAGTTTTGGTGAAAGCTATGAAGTAAAGGAACAAATTCAGGATGCAGATGCCATTTTAGTAAGAAGTAATAAGATGCATGGAATGAGTTTGCCGAAATCGGTAAAGGCAGTAGCGAGGGCAGGAGCAGGTACAAACAATATTCCAGTAGAAGAGTACGCGGAGCAGGGTATTGTGGTATTTAATACACCGGGAGCAAATGCAAATGCTGTAAAGGAATTGGTACTTGCAGGGTTACTAATAGGATCTAGAAAAATTGTTGAGGGAGTTAATTGGGTAAATACGCTACAAACTAATATAGCTAAAGAAGTAGAGAAAGGGAAAGGTGCTTTTACAGGGCCTGAGATACTAGGGAAAAAAATAGGGGTAATAGGGCTAGGCGCAATAGGTGTATTAGTTGCTAATGCAGCTCAAGCATTAGGGATGGAAGTAGTAGGTTATGATCCCTATATTTCAATTGATGCAGCATGGGGCTTATCTAGGCATATTAAACATGCAGTAACTTTGGAAGAAGTCTTGGGAGAAGTAGACTATTTAACCATTCATGTACCTTTGAATGAAAAAACAAAATATTTGATAGGAACGGAAACGTTGTGCAAAGTGAAAAAGGGTGTGAGGATACTAAATTTTTCTAGGGATGAATTAGTGGAAAATAAAGCGATAATAAAAGCTATACAAGAAGGGCTTGTAGCTAGATATATAACAGATTTTCCAATAGAGGAAGTAGTAGGAATGCCGGAGATTATTTGTATTCCTCATCTAGGAGCATCTACACCAGAATCAGAAGAAAATTGTGCAGTAATGGCAGTTAAACAAGTTAAAGAATATCTAGAAAATGGGAATATTAATAATTCTGTGAATTTTCCATTGTGTGAAATGGTATGGCGAGCACCATTTAGACTAACAATTATTCATAAAAATATACCAACTATGTTAGGGCAGATTACACATATTATAGCAGAAGAGAAAATTAACATCACAGATATGATTAATAAGAGTAAAGGGCAGTGGGCCTATACTATAATTGATACAGATACAATGATCACTGAAGAGAATGTAGATAAGATTAAAGGTATAAAAGATATAATTAAGGTGAGAGTGTTAAAAAAATAAATGAGTATAGAAGGGTTGTCACTTAATAAAGACAGCCCTTTTTTTGAAGGAGGAAGGCATGTGAGGGATTTATCGCTACATATTTTAGATATTATGCAAAATAGTATAAGAGCAGAGGCTACAGAAATAGTGCTAGCTGTAGAAGAAGATAAGGAGAAAAATATCCTGAAAATTAAAATTAAAGATAACGGAAAAGGAATGGAAGAAGAAATGAAAAATCATATTACTAACCCATTCGTAACGTCTAGGACATTAAGAAAAGTAGGTTTAGGAATACCTTTATTGAAACAGACCTGCGAGGAATGTGAAGGAGAATTAAAAGTAGAGAGTCAAAAAGGGCTTGGAACAATGATTGAAGCAACTATGCAGTATAATCATATAAATCGCTTACCATTAGGTAAGATTGAACAAACTTTAACAAACTTAATTATGGCAAAGCCAGAAATTCATTATATATATGTACATACATGGCAGAAGAAAATATTTTGTTTTGATACAGCAGAAATAAAAGAAATACTAGGTGATGTTCCTATTCAGGATCTTGAGATATTAAAGTGGATTCAAGAGTTTATTGAAATAAAATTATATGAGATAAAACAAGAAGGCGGATTGTCTACAAATTAACTTTTCTTGGAAGTATTCAGAATTAATGTTATAATTTTGAAAAGTAACGTAATATATTTTGTTTAAAATATATGAGGAGAGGGGATTGTAAAATGAAGGGATTAACCTTTAAAAAGGGTATTCATCCAAAATATAATAAAGAATCAACAAGTCAAAAATCTATTGAAATGCTTATGCCAAAGGGAGAGATGGTATTTCCTATGCAACAACATATAGGAGCAGCTTGCAAACCTATAGTTAAAAAAGGGGATAAAATATTAGTTGGACAAAAAATAGGAGAGATGACAGGATTTGTTTGTGCGCCTATACATAGCAGCGTTTCAGGAATTGTAAAAGCAGTTGAAGAAAGAATGATACATAATGGGCAAAAGGTGATGAGCATAGTAATAGAAAATGATGATTTATATGAAGAAATAGAAGAGATGAAGGGTGAAGATTATAAACAAATTTCTAGAGAAAAATTAGTAGAGATTGTTAAAGAGGCAGGTATAGTAGGAATGGGAGGAGCTACATTTCCGGCGTATATTAAACTTTCACCTCCTAAAGATAAAGAAATTCAAAGTATTATCGTTAATGGAGCTGAATGTGAGCCCTATTTAACATCAGATCATAGAGTGATGTTGGAAGAAGGAAAACGTATTATAGAAGGGCTTAAAATATTATTGCATATTTTTCCAAATGCAAAGGCTTATATAGGAATAGAAGATAATAAAATGGATGCAGTAAGTATTCTATCGGATTTAGCAAAGCAAGAAGAAAAAATAGAAGTTTGTGTTTTACATACTAAGTATCCTCAAGGATCGGAAAAACATCTTATTTATGCCATTACTCATAAAGAAGTGCCGAGTGGGGGATTACCAGCGGATATAGGATGTATTGTACATAATATTGATTCTGTAGTTGCTATTTGGAGAGCAGTGACTAAAGGCAGACCGATTATGAGGAGAATTGTAACAGTAGCGGGTGAAGGTGTTAAAAATCCTTGTAATTTAAAAGTAAGAATAGGGACTTCGTATAGAGAATTACTAGAATATGCAGGATGGGATGAAGAGAAAACGATAAAGATCATTTCGGGTGGGCCTATGATGGGAATAGCAATGAGTAGTATAGACGTACCTGTTGTAAAAGGAACTTCTGCGATTCTTTGTTTAACGAAAGATGAGGTAGGAGAAGTACCTATGCAAAATTGTATTAGGTGTGGGAAATGTGTACAAGTTTGTCCCGTTTCATTAGTGCCTAGTACATTACATCATGCTGCATTAAATGAAGAATATCACGTATTTACAAAAGCTAATGGGATGGACTGTATTGAATGTGGATGTTGCTCGTATACTTGCCCAGCTAAAAGACATTTAGTGCAAACAATTAGGACAGCTAAGAATATCTTAAGAACAACTAAGAAATAAAATAAAGGAGAATAATAAAATGGGAAAATTATTAAAAGTCTCATCTTCGCCTCACATTAGGGCAAATCATTCGATTCAAAGTATTATGTTAGACGTTATTATTGCTTTGATACCAGCTATTTTAGTCAGTTTATATTTTTTTGGAATAAAAGCTTTTTTCTTAATAGGAATAACTAGCTTATCTTGCGTAGCGTTTGAAGGATTGTGGCAAAAGATGACTAAACAAGCAGTAACTATAAAGGACTTAAGTGCAGTTGTAACAGGAATATTATTAGCATTTAATTTACCAGCAGATGCACCTGTTTATGTGGCGATAGTGGGAGCATTTGTAGCAGTTATTCTTGTTAAACAATTTTTTGGGGGAATAGGACAAAATTTTATTAATCCTGCATTGGCTGCGAGAGCTTTCTTACTAGCAGCATATCCTACTGCAATGACACAGTTTCGTGGAGAGCTAGATGTATTAACAGGGGCAACTCCATTAGCGCTCTTAAAACAAGGGGAGTTGGAGCAGTTACCATCGCTTATGGATGCAATCATAGGCAATATAGGAGGATGTTTAGGAGAAGTTTCTGCTCTAGCAATTTTGATAGGAGGAATTTATCTTTTATATAAAAAAATAATTACTTGGCATATTCCGGTGTATTACATAGGAACAGTATTTATAATGACATTATTATTTGGTGGACATGGACTACAAGAAAGTTTTTATTCATTAATGCTAGGAGGTGTAATGTTAGGTGCATTCTTTATGGCTACAGATTATACAACTACACCTATGACAATTAAAGGGCAAGTTGTATTTGCGATAGGTGCGGGTATTATTACATCGATTATTAGACTATTTGGAGGATATCCAGAAGGGGTAAGTTATAGTATTTTGCTTATGAACTTAACAGTGCCACTCATTGATCGTTACTTAAACATAAAGCGTTTTGGGGAGGTTAAAAAGGCATGAAAGATACCATTAAATTAGGTGTTATATTATTTATTATTACTGCAATATGTGCAGGACTGTTAGGGTTAGTGAACAGTATTACCTCGCCGATTATAAAGGAAAAAAAAGAAGTAGCTCAGCAAGAAGCTATGAGGGTACTTATTAAAGAGGCAGAAGAGTTTGAACCTATTCAGGGAATAGAACAAAATGAAGTTCAGGAGTTATATATTGCCCGGGCAAATGGAGAATACCTTGGAGCGGTAGCGAAAGTAGCACCTGAAGGATACGGAGGAGCCATTGAACTACTAGTAGGTGTAAATAATGAAGGATACGTAACAGGGATTCAAGTGCTGAGCCACGCAGAAACACCAGGGCTAGGAGCAAATATTTTAAAAGAAAGTTTTAATGGACAATTTGTAGGTAAACAAGAACCTATTCAAGTGGTAAAGGGAAGTGCTAAAGAAGGAGAAATTTCGGCTATAACGGGTGCAACTATCACATCAAGAGCGGTTACACAAGGAGTTAATCAAGCGGTTAATTATATAATGAAAAATCAGGATAAATTTATAGGAGGGGAGAAGTAATGAAAAAACTTATAGAAAGACTTAAAGCGGGCATTGTTGTAGATAATCCTACATTTATGCAAGTACTCGGGATGTGCCCTACATTAGCAGTTACAACAAGTGCAAATAATGGAATGGGAATGGGACTTGCAACAACGGCTGTACTAATTTGTTCGAATTTGGTTATTTCAATGCTTAGGAAATATATTCCCTCTAAAATACGGATTCCAGCTTTTATTGTTATTATAGCAAGTTTTGTAACCATTATAGATTTATTATTACAGGCATATATTCCAGATTTACATGCACAATTAGGATTATTTATACCATTAATTGTAGTGAATTGTTTGATTTTAGCCAGAGCAGAAGCATATGCTTCTAAAAATGCAGTACTTCCATCTATTTTCGATGGGGTAGGAATGGGGCTTGGGTTTACCATAGCTTTAACTATTATCGGAATAATAAGAGAAGTATTAGGTGCAGGAAGTCTCTTTGGAATACAGATTATGCCTCATACGTATAATCCTGCAATTATTATGATTTTAGCACCAGGAGCGTTCTTTACATTAGGAATATTAATGGCAGTACTTAATGTCATTAAAGCAAGAAAACATTAGGGGGATGACAAAATGGATTTATTACTATTGTTTTTAGGAGCAGCACTTGTTAATAACTTTGTACTCACTAGATTCTTAGGAATCTGCCCTTTTTTAGGGGTATCTAAGAAGGTAGAAACAGCTATGGGGATGGGAATGGCTGTAACTTTTGTTATGGGGCTTGCTTCTTTAATTTCTTATATTGTTTATGAATATATTTTAAAACTATTTCATATTGAATATCTTTACACAGTGGCTTTTATTTTAGTTATTGCTTCTTTAGTACAATTTGTAGAGATGGTTATTCAAAAAACAAGCCCTTCTCTATATGCTGCATTAGGTGTGTATTTACCACTTATAACAACAAACTGTGCAGTACTAGGGGTAGCAATTATTAATATGCAAAAGAATTATTCACTTATAGAATCTGTGGTCAATGGGTTAGGTGGTGCTATTGGATTTACAATTGTTATGGTTCTATTTGCTGGTATTAGAGAAAGGATTGAGAAAAATAACATCTTGCCTTGTCTAAGAGGGTTCCCTATTGCATTAATTACAGCAGGATTTATGTCTATTGCATTTTTAGGATTCCAAAATTTAATTAAATAGGGGGAGAAAAGAGATGAACGGAGTAGAAATTATCTATCCTATTTTAGCTATAGGAGGTTTAGGTCTGATATTTGGAGTAGGACTAGGAATAGCATCTAAAAAATTTGCAGTACCAGTAGATGAAAGAGTAAATCAAGTAAAAGATAATTTACCTGGAGCTAATTGTGGGGGATGTGGATTTGCAGGGTGTGAAGCTTTTGCAAAAGCGGTTGTAAGCGGTGTAAGTAATCCGAGTGGGTGCCCAGTGTGTAATGAAGCTCAGGTTCAAGCCATAGCTAAAGTAATGGGCATAGTAGCAAAAATAGAGGCAAGAAAAACCGCAATTGTAAGATGTAAAGGAAATAATGTAAATGCAGGCAATCGCTATGAATATGAAGGCATTGAAAATTGTCAAGATGCGCACCTGGTGAATGGGAGCCCTAAAAAATGTAGCTATGGATGTTTAGGGTTTGGAAATTGTATAAGAAGTTGTAATTTTGATGCCATACAAATAAAAGATGGGTTAGCAGTAGTGAATAAAGCAAAGTGCAAAGCATGTGGAAGTTGTGTGACAGCATGTCCAAGGAATATTATTTATATAGGGGATTATGAGACTGCTTATCATGTAGGATGCAACTCAGAGGATAAGGGAAAAGAAGTAAAAGCAAGTTGTAAAGTAGGATGTATTGGATGTGGTATCTGTATTAAACAATGTGAAGAAAAAGCAATTTGTTTAATCAATAATAGGGCACAAATACAAATAGAAAAATGTAGTAGATGTGGGAAGTGCCAAACTAAGTGTCCTACTAAGGCTATTAATAATTTGTTAGAAGAATAGGGCATTACCCTATTCTTTTTTTTAGATAAATAATATAGAAAGTTTAATGTACTTTGGGATACAAAGTATGCTAAAATAATAAAAAGAGTCAACTTAGATAGAGGGGATAAAAGAATGGCAGTTAAAACGAAAAATTTTTGGATATTACTTTTATGTATGCTAGGTGGTCTAACAGTAGGGAATTTTGCTGGAGAATTATGCAGTGAAATAAGTTTGATTAGTTTCTTAAATTATGGGGAATCATTTGGGATAGATCAGCCATTACAGATAGATTTAGGCATTATTGTAATGAGTATACAGTTTGTTATTCATATTACTTTAGCAGGAATAGTAGGAATGGTAGGGGGTATACTGCTATATAAAAAAATCTAATAAATAGGAGTATGAGATGCAAGAAATTATATTAGCGTCCACATCACCAAGAAGAAAAGAGTTACTAGGAATGTTACCAATAACTTTTAGGATAGAATCTAGAAATGTGGATGAAAGTTTAAAAAAAGAGTTATCGGCTATAGATAACGTAATGGATATAGCAACCAGAAAAGCAGAAATTATTTCAAAAGAAAATAAAGAGCAATTAGTTATTGGATGTGACACGATTGTTGTTTTAGCTAATAAGATTTTAGGAAAACCTAAAGATGAAGAAGATGCGTATAAAATGTTAAAGAGTCTAAGTGGAAACATGCATAGTGTATATACTGGAGTTAGCTTGATGTGTGAAAAACAAAAATTAAGTAAAGTATTTTATGTAGAAACAAAAGTATATATGAAGGTTTTAACAGATGAGGAAATTTGGAGATACATTGCTACAGGAGACTGTTTGGATAAAGCAGGAGCCTATGGGATTCAAACAAGAGGAGCACTTTTAATTGACAAAATAGATGGAGACTATTTTAATGTAGTAGGGTTACCAATTAGTAAATTGTATGAAAGTTTAAAGGAAATAGGAGCAATAAGTTTTTGATATGTTCAAAAACTTATTGCTTTTTGTTTGATATATGGTCATAAAAAATTTAAAAATAGAAGACAAAATGTAATACTAATGTAGCATTTAAAGTGCAAACTAAAATAAGGGAGTATGAAGGAGAGGAGATGTGGCAATAATTGTAATATAAAAAATAGGAGTTTAGGATAAATGAAAATAGTAGATCAACCTTTATATACAAGACCATATGAAAAGTTTGAAAGGCATGGGGTAAATAGTTTAACGGATGTAGAATTATTAGCTATCTTACTTAGAACAGGAACTAAGAAGCATAATGTAGTAGAATTAGCTCATAAACTTCTATGCAAAAAATCTAAACAAACTCAATTGATTGCGCTATATGAACTAACTCTAGAAGAATTAATGGAATTAGATGGTATAGGAAAAATTAAAGGAATGCAAATATTGGCATTATTAGAATTAGCTAAAAGAATATCTAAACAAAGATATGAGATAGGTGCAAAATTTAACAATCCTAGAGATATTTCTAATTTATTTATGGAGGAGTTAAGACATAGGAGAGAAGAGTGTTTTCTAACTTTATTATTAGATGCAAAATGTAGAATGATAACTTATGAGTTGGTATCAAAAGGCAGTCTAACAGCATCTATTGTACATCCAAGAGAAGTTTATAAAAGGGCTATTAGTAAATCAGCATATAGCATTGTAGCTATTCACAATCACCCAAGTGGGGACCCAACTCCTAGTAAAGAAGATATTCAAATAACTACCAGACTAAAGCAGGTGGGAGAATTAGTAGGCATTCCACTAATGGATCATATCATAATTGGTGATGGAAGTTATATTAGCCTTAAAGAACAAGGATGTATTTAAAATAATCTAGATTAGAGTGCAAAAGCCGTTTTTAGTGTTGAAAAACCTAAAAAAAAAATGTATCATGTTAAATATGGGATTTTGTGTATTATGAAAGAAATTTTTTAATAACATAAATGATGAACAACCAGAGAAGTAGGAGGAACAATAATGTTTGGAAGAGATATGGGTATAGACCTAGGAACAGCTAATACATTAGTATTTGTAAAAGGAAAAGGTATAGTGGTAAATGAACCATCTGTAGTTGCTATAAAAGAAAAAACGAACCAAATTTTAGCCGTTGGAGATGAAGCCAAGCAAATGATTGGTAGAACACCAGGAAATATTGTAGCAATTAGACCGTTAAAAGATGGTGTTATTGCAGATTTCAGCACAACTGAAGCAATGCTTAGATATTTTATAGGGAAAGCATATAAACAATCTCTGTTTTCGCCTAAACCAAGAGTTATTATTTGTGTGCCTTCAGGTGTAACCTCTGTAGAAAAAAGAGCAGTAGAGGAAGCTACTTTAAAGGCAGGAGCAAAGCAAGCACTTATTATGGAAGAACCTATGGCAGCTGCTATTGGGGCTCAGCTTAGGGTAGAAGAACCAACAGGGAATATGGTTGTAGATATTGGAGGGGGAACAACTGATGTAGCAGTTATTTCTCTAGGTGGGATTGTAGCAAGCAAATCACTTCGCATTGCTGGAGATGAGTTTGATGAATACATCGTTTCATATATCAAGAAAGAATACAACTTAATGATTGGTGAAAGAACTGCTGAACAAATTAAAGTTACTATAGGTGCAGCTTACCCAACTACTGAAGAGGCAACTATGGAAATTAGAGGACGTGACTTAGTAACAGGACTTCCTAAGACACTTACAATTACTTCAAAAGAAGTAACAGATGCAATTAAAGAACCAGTAAATGCTATTGTAGATGCAATTAAATCTACTCTTGAGAAAACTCCACCAGAACTTTCAGCAGATATTATGGAAAGTGGTATTATGCTTACAGGAGGAGGAGCTTTACTAAAAGGGTTAGATACACTTATTAGTTTAGAAACCGGGATGCCTGTAAATATAGCAGAAGATCCATTAGACTGTGTAGCGCGTGGAACAGGATTAGCTTTAGAAAATATAGAAAAATGGGCAGGATTATTTGCTGATGATAAATAGACAGGAGAGAGGACAGTGAAATTATCACAAAAGGTGAAAAAGAAGATAATTATAATAAGTGGTAGTGTAATTTTAGCGTTAGGCATCATTGTCATAGTTGGAAAAAAATATGATATTGAGATGATAAGTAGTGTAGCTGATGTGATTACCTATCCTTTTCAAAAAACTGTCACTATTTTGTCAGATAAAGTAAGTGGTGTATCTAGATATTTTAAAAATCTAGATACACTTATAGCTGAAAATGAAAAATTGACAAAAGATAATGAAAGGCTTATATACGAAAACACCATATTGGAGCAGTTCAGAAATGAAAACATTCAGCTTAAAGGATTACTAGAGATAGAACAAAGATATAGGAATTATCCAAATGTAGGAGCGAATGTTATTGGAAAAGATCCTGGCAATTGGTACAAGATATTTAGTGTAGATAAAGGCCTTACAGATGAAATTGAATCAAATCAAGTAATTCTATCTGGAGGAGGACTGGTAGGACATGTTATAGAAGTTACACCATTTTCATCAAAAGTGCTTAGCATTATTGATGATAGGAGTTATGTAAGTGCTAAAGTTGTCCGAACGGGAGATATAGGAATTCTACGTGGAGATATTGAGTTGACGAATAAAGGAATGTGTAAGATGGAAATAGATATTGAATCTGAAGTAGTAAAAGGTGATCAAATTATTACATCACATTTAAGCGATATTTATCCACCCGGCATACCAATTGGTGTAGTAGAAGAAGTAACCATTGGAAAAAATGGTTTAACACAATATGCGTATATTAAACCATTTGTAGACTTTAAACATTTAGAAAATGTACTTGTGATTAAAAACGAATAGAGGATTAGAAATGAGAATAACCGTTATTGGTATATTGTTAATATTAGTTCATATACTAGAGGTTACTGTGTTTGAGGGACTTCGCATAGGTGGGGTATCTGCTAATTTTATGGTGATGATTATTGTATCTTTTGCACTTTTAAGAGGCAGTAAAGAAGGTATATGGGTAGGTGCATTTGCAGGCCTGCTCTATGATATTACTTTTGGAACAGTATTAGGTCCGACTTTACTTACATATGCATTAATTGGATATGTATGTGGTAAATTTAATAAGAACTTTTATCGAGAAAATTTTATAATCCCATTTTTATGTACTCTATTTAGTAGTTTGTTTGCAAACTTTTCTTCCATGTTTTTGTTTATCATGAGAGGTAAGCTAAATCTAGTATTTTTCCTTAAAACAATTATTATTCCTGAATTAATTTATACAGTAACACTATCTTTAGTTGTTTATCAGTTAACGTACTTAGTAAATGAAAGATTAGAATTACATGAAAGAAAAACTAGAAATATATTTTAAATAGGAGGGCTAGAAATGAAAAAAGGTATCAATAAGATCCTCCATATAATGAAACAGAGAGAATTTTTAATGTTAGGAGGAATATGTCTTTTATTTTTCATACTCCTTCTTAAATTTTTTCAATTACAAATTATTGAATATGATGAATATTCCTCTAATTTGAGAGCGAGTGTAGAGAGAACTATTGAAATACCGGCTACAAGAGGGCTGATTTTTGATAGATATGGGAGACCTTTAGCCACTAATAAACCTATGTATGTTCTCAAAGTTGATCAACAGGTGAAAATGGAAAAGGGGCAATTGAATCAAGTTTTGTTAGAAGTAGCTAATTTGTTAGAAGCAAATGGTGACGAATATGTGGATACTGTTCCTATTACTAAAACACCACCTTTTGAGTATACTGGAAGTAAGACGGACCTTAATCAATTTGTTTACTCCATACCTTACAATAATGAAGAGCATAGGCAAGAAATACTAGGCTACTCAGCTAAAGAAATGATAGATTATTTAAGAAGTAGTAAAGTATTTAACATAGATCCTGTTACATCGGATATAGATGCAAGAAAAATTATTGCATTACGTGTAGCGCTATATAAGTCTAGTTATAGTAAATATAAATTAGTTACTGTAGCTAACAACATATCAGAAAAGACTGTTGCACAAATAGAAGAAAGTCATAATGATTTTCCAGGTGTTTTAGTAGAGGTGGAGCCTATTAGATACTATACAGAAGGTGAGGTAATGGGGAATATCTTGGGATACACAAGATCTATTACTGAAAATCAGTATGAAGAAATGAAGGAAAAAGGCTATGATAGAGATGATGTTGTAGGCCATGAAGGAATAGAAAAATCTATGGAAGAAGAATTAAGAGGTGAAAAGGGATTAGAGCATGTAGAAGTAGATAGTGTAGGTCGTAAAGTGCATACTATTGAAAAAGAGGATGCGGTCCAAGGAAATGACGTTTTTCTAACTATAGATTTAGATTTACAAAAAGTAGCCTATGAAAGTATAGAAAAGAGATTAAGTGAGTCAGTTATTGAACAAATAAAAGGGCAGAGAAAATATGTATTGCCATTAACAGCAAGAGATATTCTTACTTCTATGGTTGAAAGTAGTCAGTTACAGGTAAGTAAGATGAAGGTAGCAGAAGAGGGTAGTAAACAAAAGGAAATATATAATAAACTAATTAAAGAATATGAAATGTTAGATGAAGTTGTTAGACAAGATATGAGCCTGGAAGATTTACTACTACAATGGATGAAAGAAGAGCCATCTCCCTTAACAGATAAAGAAGTTATTTTAGCCTTACATGAACAGGGAACGCTTAAATTACCTTCTGAGACAGTAACAGCTATAAAAAACAATTCATATGGGTCGGCAGAACATATTATTATTTCACAATTAGAAACAGGAAATTTAAAGCCTAATCAATTTGCTGTAGGAGCTTTTAGTGGGGCTGCTGTAGTAGTAGATGTGAACACTGGAGAGGTTTTATCTATGGTTGGCTATCCAAGTTATGATAGCAACCAGATGACAAATAACTTCAATCGCTATTACAATACTCTATTTGACTCAAGAAGTATGTTGTGGAATCGTGCATTAATGACTACCAAAGCACCTGGATCTATCTTTAAGATGATTACAGGAATAGCAGGTTTAGAAGAGGGTGTGGTAACACCTGGGACAGTTATTTATGATAGAGGTGAGTTTACTAAAGCTGGAGCTCCTTATCCAAAATGCTGGATATACGGGCAATCCGGACATACACATGGACCAACAGACTTGGCTAGGGCCGTAACTGTATCTTGTAATTATTATATGTATGAATTAGCTTATAATTTAGGGAGAGGAAGTAATGATCCTTATGCCAATATCAATACACTTAATAAATACGTAGAAATGTTTGGATTGAATAAAAAAACTGGCATTGAATTAAGAGAGAGTGAACCGAATGTCTCTACTCCGGAGAATTTAGTACAACGCCAGATAACGAGTGTTTTAAATGCAATAAAGACAATGGATGAGGAAAGAAAGATTCAACGAGTAGAGAGTGTAGCTGAACAACTAGGGAAAGGGATTTATCCAAATGAGAGTTCAAATACAGAACAGTTAGATGCACAAATAGATTACTTGATTCAATATGAATTAAAGAGAAATTTGGAACCACTTCTACAAGATGCATTAGAGAAAGATCTAAATCAAATTATTAATGCAAGTTTTGAAAGTATCCAAGGACAGTTGCAAACTAAATTACCAGATGTTGTGTCAGATATTGTAGTAAATACTATGAATGATATGACTAAGAGATCTTTGAAAAGTAAAACAAAGGATCAACTCATTAAACATCTAAATTATATGGTAGATACTTATGTAGAAGATTTAATTGTTGATGCAGTAGAAACTATTCCATTAGATGAAATAGTGGAAGTATATGATCATGCGTATACAACTATTTATAATAGAGAATTAAAAAAAGCAACTAATCCAACATTGGTTCAGGAACTTAAAAAAAGAATAGAAACTTTAGAACAAGATAAAGATTATTATATCGATTATATTGCTATTAAGGTAAAAGAAAGCTTAGTAGATAAGATAGCGAGTCATTTACTAGCGGGAGTAGATATTGAGTGGTCAGATGGTATTACTATTCGTACAGCTATAGGACAAGGTAATAATGCATTTACACCTGTTCAAATGGCAAGATATATAGCAGCGTTAGCTAATGGTAAAACGGTATATGACTTAAAGATAGTTAATGGGATATATGATTCTAAAGGTAATAAGCGCTATGAACCGCTGGAATTAAAAAAGTATAAAGATTTAGACTTGAAAGAATCTACTTTACAGGAAATTTATAAAGGAATGTTAGAAGTTACAAAAAGTGCAGAAGGAACAGCAAGAACTGTTTTTTCAGACTTTCCGATAGATGTTGCTTCAAAGACAGGAACAGCACAAGAAGGAAAGTATGAGCATGCATGGTTTGTGGGATTTGCACCTTATGATGATCCACAGATTGCTATTGTTACAACTATTTATAATGCAAATGGATTAGGGTCATATAATATGCAAATTGCTAGAGATATTTTAACAAGCTATTTTAAGTTAAATCAGACAGAAGAAGAAACAACTTTAGATAATATGTTTATAAACTAAAGGGGGAGCAGCATGAGCATAGAGAATTTAGTAATATTTAAAGGGGGTATAGATAAAATCACAGTGTGGTTGGATGATAAAGCCCCATTTGATGCAGTACTAAAAAATTTCAAAGTAAAATTAAAGGATTCTAAAAAATTTTTTAACGGAGCAAGGATAAATTTAGAGTTCAAAGGTAGAGATTTGAATAAAGATGAACAAGAGAATTTAATTAAAATTTTAACCGAACAAGATATCGTGGAAATTACATTTATCCATAGCTTTGATGAAAATGAAATAAAGGAAAAAGAACAGCAAATTCAATGGATAATGGATGAACTTGCTAAGCAGAATACTTCTTTTACTTATTTCCACTATGGGATAGTGAGATCGGGGCAAGAGATTACCTATAATGGCAGTATTGTGATTTTAGGAGATGTTAATCCAGGGGCTGTAGTTAAAGCAGATGATAATATTATTGTACTAGGAAATTTAAAAGGAAAAGCTCATGCTGGTTGTAACCCTAAGTTAAAAACTTCTTTTGTTTTAGCTTTCGGGATGTATCCGGTACAAATAGGTATAAAAAATATAATAGCTCAATCTCCAGAGGAAGAAATGTTAATAGGTAAAAAAGATTATATACCTCAAATTGCATATATATACAAAGAACAAATTTATGTTGAGGAAATAGATTTCAAAACATTAAATCATATGATAGAATAAAATTAAAAAAATTAGGGGGAAACTTGTATGAGTCAAGTAATAGTAGTTACATCAGGAAAAGGTGGTGTTGGAAAAACAACAACATCAGCTAATATAGGAACTGCACTTAATTTGTTAGGGAAAAAAGTTGTTCTACTTGATGCAGATATAGGATTAAGAAATCTAGATGTTGTTATGGGCTTAGAAAATAGGATTGTTTATGATTTGGTAGATGTAGTAGAAGGAAGATGTAGATTAAAACAAGCTCTTATTAAGGACAAGCGTTTTGATGGATTATTTTTATTACCAGCTGCGCAGACAAGAGATAAAGATGCTGTGAGTCCAGAACAAATGAAAAAATTATGTGATAGTCTTAGAGAAGAATTTGAATACATCATTGTAGATTGTCCAGCTGGAATTGAACAAGGATTTAAAAATGCTATTGCAGGAGCAGATAAAGCTTTAGTTGTGACAACTCCAGAAGTATCTGCAGTTAGAGACGCAGATAGAATTATTGGATTATTAGAGGCTAATGGTATATCCAATACTCAGCTTGTAATCAATCGTGTAAGAATGAATATGGTTAAAAGAGGAGACATGATGGCTATGGATGACGTAGTGGAAATTTTAGCTATTGAATTAGTGGGCGTGGTACCAGATGATGAAAGTATTGTTATTACAACTAATAGAGGGGAACCCGCTGCGATGGAAAATAATTCATTAGCAGGAAAGGCATTTAGAAACATAGCCGATAGACTTGAAGGGAAAGAAATGCCGTTCTTAGATCTAGAAGCTAGCAATAGTTTTTTAGATAAAGTAAAAAAAATATTTGGATTTAGTAACTAAGATATAGAGCAGAGGGGTGAGAAGGGATGCTAGATTTTAATAATTTTTTTGGTAAAAAAAATCAATCTAGTGAAATTGCGAAAGATAGATTGAAGTTAGTACTTATACATGACCGAATGAACTGTTCAACGGAATTACTAGAAATGATGAGAGCAGATATTATAGAAGTAATATCAAAATATGTGGATATTGATAAAGATGAATTTAATATAGAGGTATCAACGATGCAGTGTGAAGATAGTGGAGAAAAAGCTCCTATTCTTTCAGCCAATATCCCTATAAAAAGTTTAAAAAAAGTAAGATGAAAAAATAAGTTAGAACTTACAAGAAGGGAAAAGTAAAATGCTGAGGTTAAAAAAAGAACATTTAAAGAAAATAGATATATGGATGATTCTCTTAATGACAGCACTTATAGGAATAGGCACTTTAGCCATTGATAGTGCAACATCCTATTCGGGAGACACAACTATAGTTAATAAACAAATCATGTTTTTCGTAATAGGATTTGTATTAATGCTTATAGTTATGAGCATAGACTATCATTGGTTAGGAGAATGGTATTTAGGTATTTATGGGATTACTTTAGCTGTTTTAATATCAGTATTTTTCCTGGGTGTGAATGTTAATGGAGCAGCAAGATGGATTGAAGTAGCTGGCATACAAATTCAACCATCAGAGTTTGCTAAAATAGCCATGATTATATGTACTGCTAAGCTAATTGATAAGTATAATGATAAAATAAATTCAGTAGTATCGGTTGGTATTATCGGGTTATTTCAATTTGTACCATTTATACTGATAAATAGGCAACCTAATTTATCAACTAGTATTGTCATAGTACTCATACTAGTGGTACAATTATTCATGAGTGAGTTAGATTTAAAATATATTTTTTCTACAGCAGTTATAGCACTGTTAGCTGTAGTTTTGATTTTAGGTTATATTATTAAAAATCCAAATCAAAAGCTTATAGCAGATTATCAACGTGATCGTATTGTAACTAAAGTTGAAGGTGGAGATAGCTTGGGAGATCATTATCAAACAAGTAGATCTGTACATGCAATAGGATCTGGTGGATTGAAGGGAAAAGGGCTTTATCAAGGAGCTATTAGTCAATTGAACTATTTGCCAGAATCACATAATGACTTTATTGTGGCTATTATAGCAGAAGAATTTGGATTTGTGGGTATAGTGAGTATGTTAGGGATAATCCTTTTATTAATTACTAGAGGCTTGTGGATAGCGCATTCGGCCCCGGATAACTATGGCCGGCTCATTGTAGGTGGCTATATGGGGATGATTGCCATTCAGTCCTTTGTTAATATGGGAGTTGTAACTAATTTATTACCTAATACAGGGTTGCCATTGCCCTTTATAAGTTATGGTGGAAGTTCTCTTTGGGCGAATATGATGGGCATGGGATTAGTGCTTAATGTGGCTATGAGAAGAGAAGAAACAATGTTTTAGGAGGTGTAAGAAAATGAATATAGGACTTATTGCACATGATGCAAAGAAAAAACTTATGGAAAACTTTACTATTGCCTATAGACATATACTGGCTAAACATACATTATATGCTACAGGTACAACAGGGCGTTTAGTAGAAGAAACAACAAATTTAAATATCTATAAGTATTTAGCAGGTCACTTAGGTGGGGCTCAACAATTAGGAGCACAAATTGCTCATAATCAATTAGATATGGTTATTTTTTTAAGAGATCCAGTAACTCAAAAACCTCATGAGCCAGATGTAGGAGCATTAGAAAGACTATGTGATATTCATAATATTCCTATTGCAACTAATTTAGCAACAGCAGAACTATTAGTTAAGGCATTAGAACGTGGAGATTTAAGTTGGAGAGAGGTTATCAAATAAAAAGACTTTTTTAAGTCTTTTTTTATTTTGTGTATTCATAAAAAGTAATTTTCTTCATATATATATTATACTCAAATTTGGGAATAAATATAGATGAGGAGATTAGTATGGTAAGTCAAAATTTATTGGAAATTAAAAAAGCAAAATATAATGAAAAAATAACAATAATTATTTTACAGACTATATTATGTGTAGTTATTTTATTAACTGTATGTGGACTTAAAATCATAAATAGTGAATGGATTTTATCCATGAGAGGTTATTTACAACAAGATATGGAGTGGCAAATAATTTATGAAATTTTATTAAAGCTTAAAGAAAGTATACTACATTATATCAGATAATATATTTTATCTGAGTTGGAGGAAAAAATGGGTAAAGTAAATATTACAGATTTTATTTTGAAACAAGTAGATAAACCAGCGAGATATATTGGTGGAGAAGTTAATGCATGTCAAAAGGATTTATCACAAGTAGATATTCGATTTGCATTTGCATTTCCAGATGTATATGAAGTAGGAATGAGTCATTTAGGTATGCAAATACTCTATCATTTCTTAAATAGAAGAGAAGATACATTTTGTGAAAGAGTCTATTCACCATGGTTAGACATGGAAGAATTAATGAGAAAAAATAATATACCATTATTCTCATTAGAGACACATTCAGAATTAAAAGATTTTGACTTTTTAGGGTTTACACTTCAATATGAAATGAGTTATACCAATATACTAAATATGTTAGAACTTGCTAATATACCGATTTGGAGTAAGGATAGGACAGAAGAGCATCCTATTATCGTAGCAGGAGGACCGTGTGCGTATAATCCAGAGACATTAGCACCATTTGTAGATTTCTTTTACTTAGGTGAAGGGGAGTACTGCTATGATGAGATTTTAGATCTCTATAAAGAATATAAAAAAGAGGGAAGAAGTAGACAAGAGTTCTTAGAAGCCCTATTAGATATAGAAGGAATGTATGTACCTTGTTTCTATGAAGAGGTTTATCATGAAGATGGTACGATTAAAGAGAAAATAGCTTTACATCCTAATGCAAAGTTAACAATTGATAAAGTGGTTATTGAAGATGTAGACAATGTATTTTATCCAGATAAGCAAGTTATTCCATGGATTCAAGCTGTACACGATAGGGTAACGTTAGAGATGTTTAGAGGATGTCTAAGAGGATGTCGATTCTGCCAAGCAGGAATGATCTATAGACCTGTTAGAGAGAAGTCTAAAGATACCTTAATTGCTCATGCAAAGAAATTATTAGATTCTACAGGATATGAAGAAATTTCATTAGCTTCCTTAAGTACAAGTGATTATAAGGAATTACAACCTTTTGCAGAAGAACTTATAGATGTATGTAACGAGAAAATGGTTAATATTTCATTGCCATCTTTAAGGGTAGATGCTTTTTCAGTAGAGCTTATGCAAAAAGTACAAGAAGTACGTAAAAGTAGCTTGACTTTTGCACCTGAAGCAGGGACACAACGTATGAGAGATGTAATTAATAAAAATATTACTGAAGAAGAAATTTTAAGAGGATGCGAATTAGCATTTAAAGGTGGCTGGAATAGGGTGAAGCTTTATTTCATGTTAGGGCTACCAAGTGAAACAACTGAGGATGTGTTAGGAATTGCTAAATTAAGCGAGGAAATTGTAAGATCATTCTTTGCAATTGATAGGGAAGAAAGACAAAATACACTTCAATTGGTAGTAAGTACATCTTGCTTTGTACCAAAACCATTTACACCATTCCAGTGGAGCGCACAAGATACTTGTGAAGAGTTTATGGCAAAACATATGCTTCTTAAGAATGCTATTACAAGAAAGCAAATTAAATACAATCACCACGATGCAAAGACAAGTGTATTAGAGGCTGTTATTGCTAGAGGAGACCGTAAGGTAGCTAATTTAATTTATGAAGCATTTAAATTAGGCTGTAAATTTGATAGCTGGGGAGAATACTTTGATAATGAAAAGTGGCATAAAGCTGCTGAAATTGCAGGAATAGATTTCTCTTTCTATGCTAATAGAGAGCGAAGCTATGATGAAGTATTACCATGGGATCATATTAATATAGGTGTTACTAAAAACTTCTTAATTAGAGAAAGTAAAAAATCTAAAGAAGGTACAACAACGCCACATTGTAGAGAAAAATGCTCAGGATGTGGTGCAAACAAGTTCAATAAAGGAGTATGTTATGAGAATTAGAGGAAAGTTTACGAAAGAAGGAAAAGTAAAGTTTGTAGGTCATTTAGATACGGTGAGACTTTTTCAACGTGCAATCAAAGTTGCAGGCATTCCAATAGCATACTCACAGGGATTCAACCCACATGCATTAGTATATTTTGCAATGCCATTATCTGTAGGAGTAAGTAGTACAGGAGAATATATTGAAATCATAACATCTCAAGATGTAGATATAGAAGCAACAAAAAATAGACTTAATGAAGTATTAGTGAATGAGATACAAATTTTGGATTTATATGAAGTATCTTCCCAAAGTGACTCACTTATGAGCATGGTAGAAGGTGCAGCTTATGAGGTGACCATTCCTAGACAGGCAGTAGAGCTTAATTTTATTGAGATTTTCAAACAAAAAATTAATGCAGAAGAGATTTTGATAGAGAAAAAAGGAAAGAAAAAAGTTAATCAGGTAGATATTAAACCACTTATCATAGCACATGATATTTGTGAAAATGAAGTAAATTACCAAATTAAGTTAGAATTATTTGCTGGAAGTAAACAAAATTTAAATCCTGAATTATTACTTAAAGCAATTCTTGAGGAAAAGATACAAGAAATACCGTATACTATTGAAAGAAAAGAATTATACACAATGCAAAATGAAAAATTGGTACCTATTTGTGATTGTGAGAAAATGTAATGCAAAAAGTAATACTTATAGATAATTCACTAACATATACCAAGGTGGGTGTAGTGTTAGAAAATCAATTACAAGAGATCTATTTACAGAATAATTTTGAACAAGATTTACAAAATGCTGTTATTCAAGGACAAATTATGGATGTAGTTAAAAACCTTCAAGCTGTTTTTGTAGATTTCGGTGGTGATAAAAATGGTTTACTGCATTTTAAACAAATTCCAGAATGCTATAAAACTAGGCTTCGCGCAGGGGAAAGATTACCTATTCAAATTATGAGAGAAAATGTAGGAACAAAGGGGCATAAATTAACGGCTTATATTAATCTTATAGGTAAGCATTTAGTATGTTTGCCTTTTGAAAAAGGAATTTCTATTTCGAAGAAGATTGTAGATGAAAAGGTAAGAGAGAGAATAAAGGCCTGTATTAATACGTGTTCAATATCATATGGGTTTATTGCTAGAACAAGTAGTAGTGAAGTAGATGAGACTGAATTAATAAGTGAGATAGAAGAATTAACTAAACAGGCTGATACCTTAATGAAAGGGCAGGCTAGTTTAGCAAAAGGCTCTCTCTTAGTTAAAGATAACCCTTTGCCTATAAAAATTATATTAGAGCATTTAAAGGGAAGAGAATGTTTAAAAATCATTAGTAATGACCATACTATATTAGAACAGATTAAACAAAATTTTGGACAAGATTCTTCTGAAATAGTACATGAGTATATTTATCTAAATAGTTTAGAAAATGTATTTAAATTTTACGATGTAGAAAAACAGTTTGAAGAAGCACTAAAAAAACGGGTATGGCTTAAGAATGGTGGAAATTTAATTATAGAACCAACAGAAGCTTTAACTGTAGTGGATGTAAATAGTGCGAAGGCGGTAATGAAAAAAAATCCTAATAGAGCTATACTGCAGCTTAACCAACTTGCTATAGAGGAGTCAATTAGACAAATTATTAAAAGAAATATAGCAGGTATGATTGTGATTGACCTAGTAGACGTAAGGTCAAGAGAAGACAAACAGGCATTATACGAGTTTGCAACACAGTTAATAAAACGGTTAGAAGGAAAAAGAGCAGTAGCCTATCCTATTACCGAACTAGGATTGCTTCAAATTTCTAGAACTAAAAAATACATGAGTCTTTATCAAAGTGTTTATACTAAGTGTAATCTATGCGATGCTACAAGTAGAAGTTATAGACCTAGTTATTTAAGTTATCTCCTAGAAATAAAAATTAAAAATATTATAATGCATACAACCAATAGAAAATTATTTATTACATGTATTCCAGCTCTATATGAGTATTTAAAAAATCAAAAAATCATATCAAAATTTGAACAAATCTATGAAATAAGTATTGATTTAACCAAAGAAACTAAGGAATCAACAAATTTTTTCAATATCACTTATCATATTTAAGAAATAAGTTGACAATAAAAAAAGAGTATGATATATTAGTTAATGTGTTTTAGCCGCACGAAGAGGTTTTAAAACTAGTAATAGTACCGTATTCGGCGAGTTTTCGGAATGAGGAGGTGTACAAGATGTACGCAATTATTGAAACTGGTGGAAAACAATACAAAGTTGAAGTAGGTTCATGTATCAATGTTGAGAAATTAAACGTTGCTGCTGGTGAGTCTATGGTATTCGATAAAGTATTAGCTGTTTCTAAAGATGGCACACTTACTGTTGGTAGTCCAGTTGTAAATGGTGTAACTGTAAAAGCTGATGTTGTTGAAGAAGGCAAAGGTAAAAAAGTTATCGTTTACAAATACAAAGCTAAAAAATCTTACCACAAAAAACAAGGTCATCGTCAACCATTCACAAAAGTTAGAATTACAGCTATTGAAGCGTAATTATTATGATTTGTGTAGAACTGTATTATAAGAAAGATACTATTTACCGCTTTAAGGTGTCAGGACATGCTGGCTATGCTGATGCAGGTTCAGATATCGTATGTGCAGGAGTAAGTACCTTAGTTATTAATACGATTAATTCTATTGAAGAATTGACAGATGAACCATTATCTATTAATACAATAGATAATAAACAAGGAATTATTGATTGTACTTTTTCTAACAGAAAAGTAGGGACAAGCGATTCCAAAGCAACTATTTTATTAGATAGTATGATTTTAGGATTAAAATCATTAAAACAAATGTACGGAGAATACATTGCAATAAATACTAAGAAAAACGATTAAAACTTAGGAGGTGACTTAAATGATACGTTTTGACCTTCAGTTTTTTGCTCATAAAAAGGGAGTTGGATCAACAAAAAATGGTCGTGACTCTGAATCTAAACGTTTAGGTGCTAAAAGAGCAGATGGACAATTTGTAAAAGCTGGGAACATCTTATACCGTCAAAGAGGAACTAAAATTCATCCAGGTGAGAATGTAGGACGTGGAGGAGACGACACGCTATTCGCATTAGTTGATGGAAAAGTTAAATTTGAACGTAAAGGCAGAGACAAAAAACAAGTTTCTGTATATCCAGTAGCAAAAGAAGCGTAATAGATATACACGAAGGTTTCAACATCTGGTTGAAACCTTCTTTTTGTTAATTCTGTTAAAAATCAAAATATAACACACACTAATCGAAGAAGGGAGTGAAATCATGTTTGTAGATAACGTCAAAATATTTGTAAGATCAGGAAAAGGTGGAGATGGCCATGTTTCCTTTAGAAGAGAGAAGTATGTACCCAATGGTGGTCCAGATGGTGGAGATGGAGGTCGTGGAGGACATATTGTTTTTGAGGTAGACCCAGGGATGAATACCCTAATGAAGTTCAGACATAATAGACATTACAAGGCTGAACACGGAGAAAGTGGTGGGAAAAAGCGTTGTCATGGTAAGGATGGTAAAGACCTTATTATTAAAGTACCACAAGGAACAATTATTAAAGAAGCTGAATCAGGCAAAGTAATTGCAGACCTTCATAAAGTAGGGGAGAGACAAATTATATTTAGAGGAGGAAAAGGTGGTAGAGGAAATCAACATTTTGCTACTGCTACTAGACAAGCACCTCAATATGCAGAAAAAGGTCAAGCCTCTAAAGAGTATTGGGTTGTTTTAGAATTAAAAATGATTGCAGATGTGGGACTTGTAGGATATCCTAATGTAGGAAAATCTACATTACTTTCTATGGTAAGCAATGCACAGCCTAAGATTGCTAACTATCACTTTACTACACTCGCACCTAATTTAG
>JBOFPL010000102.1:0-4012 GCA_051659885.1 Cellulosilyticaceae bacterium | reverse complement strand
AAGTAAAATCTAATAACGCTTGTGGTTTTCCTGGTGGTACTTGCCCATTATCCCTATTGTCTGTTAAAACAACGATGACATTCTCTGTCCCATCAAATTTTACTATTCCTTCTAGAGCAACTACAAAAGGTAAATACCCGCCATAATTAGTGTGTGCTTCTGCACCTGCTTCATCTGGCGTTTCGTTTGCTAACGCTGTTTGCAGGTGTACTCCATTCACCCATACATCAGTTACTCCCATAACAGCTTCAAACTCTATAAAGAGTTTCTTATCCACCCACTTCTGCTCTAATACAAAGTGTTTACGATACATTCCTATCCCTTGATAAGTAAATACCCCAGCTTTTTCAAATGGCTCTAATCTTAAACTATGTGGAAGATTTACACTTTCCCATCTCTCTAATTTTTCTAATTCATAGTCAACCGCTATTGCCTCTTCTACATACTCTCTTACAAACTTCCATCCCTGATTAAAACTCAATCTTTTTCTCATAAAGGTGTCTTCCTACTCTCTTATATTTTATTTATTGGAGTTACTGTACTTTATGTAGCTTAATTTCTGTAATACCTTCTAATTTCATTGTTAGACGACTTCTCTGATCAGATATTGTCTCTAGTTTTATTTCATCACTTGCTACCCTTTGCCACGGATGAATGATCTCTATGCAAGTTTCCCCTATTCCTTGTAATCTAATGATTACCTCTGTTTCTCCTTCTACTATATTTAATACTTCTGTTTCATTGTCTGTGGTGTAAACACCTAAAGTTTCAGACAACGTTAGGATATTAATTCTCTCTCTAGGTACCTCTATTTCTAGCCTTGCTTCTTTCCATTTCAACTCCGCTTGAGCTATAGACTTCTCTTGTTCCCACCAATTGATGTTTACAAGATAAATTTTTCTTAAACCGTCTTCCTGGTCATATACTGTAAAATTAACTGTATCCGATGTTGCTATGTACCCTTTTCCTTCATAACCTGTAGCTATTTCCTGAGCTAAATTCTCAAGCACTTTTTCATAGGTATCCCTTATACTTGGGTCAGCTGGAAAACATTTTGTATTCACAAAAGTTACTTTTCCTTTTCCTAAAATATGTTCTATGACTAATGGATAATCTCCTGCGTATTCTTTTACTGTAGCCTCTTTAGCTAATGTTAGTGTTGCTCCCCGTATGCCTTCCTCTTCTTGCCCAAACGCATAGCTACTAATACCCAATAATTCTTGAATATACTTATCTTCAACGAATGTACTTGTTCCTGATAATGCCCCTTTCCTTAATTTAGTAGCAAAAAGATGACACCAAGATAATACTAGTCTCCCTCCATCTTTTACATACTCTATAAGCTTCTCTACTTGTAGCTCTTCCGCAGTATTCCATCCTATAAATGCCATAGCTGGATACTTTTTATAACACTCTACTTCTGCTTCTATCGGTAAAATATCTACTGGTCCATAAGGTGTCCTTGTATAAAATCCTTGTGGTTCATTCTCACAAGGGTGTCTATAAATAGCATTTAATACGCTATCAGGATAAAATACTTTTATTAAATCCCAACTTTCTTCTGGTGTATTGAATTGCCATTCTTCTCCTTCATGTGCCCATGGACTCCGTCTAGTAAAGCATACCCATCCATCATTTTTACCATGTACTAAAGCAATTGGATTAATCATTTCTCCTTTTCTAGAGTGGGTGGATACAAAGTGATTAAAATCTCTTTGAACATTTTGATGTCCTTTACATGCCTCATCAAAGCGGTCATGATAGGAGAAGTACTCTTCCATACGCCAGAGCCCTTCTTCTGTATTAATGTGGTGTACGCCATGTGTATAACAAATAAATAGTGCGAGTTGATAACGTCTAAATCGCTCTATTGTGTCATGTGGAGTTGTTGACCACTGCACAGCTAAATGTGCTAAATGCTCTTTTTTATTGTATGCAATTGCAGCTCCTCTTTGTGCTGCAATAATTACTTCATGCGGTCCATACATTAACTCTCCACCCACATTTTCAAGGCCTGCTTGATAAAAGTATTTGAAGAGTACAGAAGGCCCTGAGTGTCGCTTGATTCCTGTCAAAGATTCCTTAGCATTTTCTACATAATATTGAGCTGCTTCCTCCATATCTTTACACTTCTCAGGTGAAAAATGTGTGTATAAATTACTTCCTTCATACTTTGGTGGCAATATGTATTTAAAATCCTCATGCTCTAGTAACTGAGGATATAATTCAGTATAGAGTCTATCGTGTTCTTGTTTTTTACTTCCCCAATAAAAATAAGCCCCATCTCTTTCATGTCCTTGCTTCCCTACAAAATATTCTCCCTCTAGCATTTTTTTAGTAGGATTTGCATTCATGCCTGGAAACTCTCTTCCATCTACCATATGACAGTAGTAAAGACCTAATTCATTGCACAGTTCTACAACCCGGTCCCAATAACTTTCATTTAGTACACGACTTCCGCACCATCTATAAACTGGCCTAAATGTAATGAAGTTTCCTATTTCATTATTCATATACCATCCTAAAAAATCTTCTATCTCCTTACAATCTTGTGGTACATAGATGGCATCTCCCGTTCCGGTTAAGACATCCTCGTGCTCCTTAACTACTGTTCTTTCAATAATGATTTTTTTACACGTTTCTTTACATCTAATATTTATCACTAATTGTGTCCCGTGTTCTAATACTTTTACTTTAACAACTTGTAAGCCTTCTTTGTCAAACTTATATTTCTTTTGAACCGGCATTAGTATCTCTGATTCTGACTCTAATACAATCTCATCATCTGCGTCTTTCAAATCAATCAAAATCGGTACCTCTTGTCCTACCCTCACAATTTTAGGATAAGCAATAATATTTACCTTTTCATAGGGTGCAAAGAGTAATTGAATAGATTTTAACTTATACGGATAAGGAGCAAAGTAATTAGATTTATTGCTAATACTTATTTCATTCTCTCCTAGTTGAAGCACTTCACCAAGTAACTGAATTTCTTTTTCTGACCATCTATGTGTTCTTTGAAAAACTTCTCCATCAAAACATACCTGTCCATTAATCTTGATTTCTAAATCCGTCCACTCTTTACGCGATAGATTTTCTCCTAACCAATTTAAATATTCATGATAAGGATTTGAAACTGTAAATTGTGGCAATAAATTATGTCCCTCTTGGCTTAAAAAACTTGCATCCTCAAAATAAATAGTTCCCTCTCCATACTCTGCTGTAATATAAACTAAGATATTAGCAATCTCTTCCTCACATTCAAATATTCTTTCCAATACTTTCCAATCTGCCGTTCCTTCCTCTACAGGTATACGAATGATTTCATCTGCTGGATAATCTATTGCCTCTGGAGAAATATTTTCTCTTTTTAATCTCTTTTCAAAAACAACTTCAACCTTTCCTTCAGGCTGATACTTTAATGCTTCAGTTTTTACATAAATCCTAAACTTAAAAAGTTTGCTATCTTCTTTTTTCAAACTAAATTGGGGTGTTATACTCGCCGGGAATTTAATCTTATAATAAACTCTTTTTCTATAATTCTCATGATTCATCTTAACCTTTAAAGAGAATTGGCTATGATGTGTCGTCTCCTGGCAAAGTGCATCATCAATCATCCTGTATAAATAAGGATATCCCCCTTCCCACATCCAAGAAGGATGCACACCTTGATCTCCTAAAATTCTTAATTTAAATTGATGCTCTTGTAATCGCTCTTTCCACTCACTACCTAAATTAAATTGATATTTAAATGTTTCATTTGCCTTAATAAATATTTCTTCAGCTGTATTAAATTCTTTAATTACATATTTTTTGTACATCCTACTTCCCCTTCATCTAATTTATTTGGCATTTATACTTTTCAAAAAGCTATGTGCTATCAATGTATGTCCTATCATATTAGGATGAATTCTATCCCAACAAATTTCCATAGGATGAATACTTTGTAATAATTTATCAAATTCAGCTTGTAAATCAATAAACTTTAATTGATAGTATGTAGCTAATTTTT
>JBOFPL010000101.1:0-5891 GCA_051659885.1 Cellulosilyticaceae bacterium | reverse complement strand
AATCTATTTTGCATACATACAGCTGCTTTAAATTCACTTGCCTCTGCAGCACTCTTCATAGCTCTACATTCCCGTTCATTAAGCCCTAGCGGCTTTTCTGTAAATACATGTTTCCCCTTTTCTAAGCTCTTACAAACCATAGGAAAATGTAAATAGTGAGGTGTACATACATGGACTACATCTATATCTTTTGCTTCTAGCATTTCTTCAAAATCTGTATAATATCTACAATCCTGTTCCCAGGCCACTTTCCCTGCCTTTAACTCATCAATATCACACACAGCATAGACTTGTGCATTAGGATACTTCTTCACTGCATCTATATGTGTCTGTGATATTACCCCACACCCTACAATAGCTACATTTAGTTTTTTCATATTTTCTCCTATTTATTTAAGTCCCATTGCCTTTAAGTTTTTGAGACTAATCTCTAAGCTTTCAAATGGATTTCTTCTACAATCATCTTGTTCTACAGCATACCATTTTACACCAATTGCTTCACATGTCTCTAAGATAGATGCCATATCCATATTGCCTAATCCTACTTCTGTGGTCATTTGTTTATTGCCGATAATCGACATATCTTTTAGATGTACGATATCTATCCTATCTTTGTATTGTTTAATAAATTGACTAGGACTCGCTCCCCCGCCTTGTATCCAATAGGTATCTACCAAAAACTTAAATCGGTCTGCTGAAGTTTCTTCCGCCATCACTTCAAATACGTTTTTGCCTTCAAACTTTTCAAATTCAAATTGATGGTTATGATAATAGAACTTTAGCCCTGCTTCATGCAGTTTATCAGCCACTTGATTGAAGGTTTGACAAAATGCTTTAACTTCTTCTAAGCTTGTTGGAATTTTCCCCATAGAACCTAGCCCTACACTGTCACATCCCCATAACTTGTGGTCTGCTATTACCTCATCGATTTGATTTAATAATTTAGCCATAGGTGTATGTGTAACACATAAAGTCATCTCATTAGCATCTAAAATCTCTTTGACTTTTTCTGCTGCTATTGGCCCAATAGCAGAAATCTGTACAGCATCATATCCTATTCCTTTTAATCGTTTGATTGTTTCAGCGAAATCTTTTTCTGTTTGTGTAAATTCTCTCACTGTAAACATCTGTGCAGCTATTTTTGTATTTACCATTTTAAACGCCCCTTTAGTGTGTATTTGAAACATCTAGGATTTTATTTTCTTCAACTTCTTTTTTCACAAATTTAGAGTCTCTAATTTTTTCTTGTAACTTTTCATAAAACAACTCTTCATCTAAAGGTAATGTCACCCAATCATCTAACCAGCTAGAAAGATGAATCGCATTAGAAATAGTTAATCCTTTGATTCCTTCTACACCTGGTGCAAGTAGTGGTGTCCCTTTTAAAATAGCATCTGTATAGTTTTGGAAGATTCCTTTATGTTCTCCGCATTGTCCTTGTACCGGAATCTTACATTCCCAACACTCTGGATTACCAAATCCTCCTGTATATGTACGATTGAATTCTCTTTCTGATACACGGTTACGATAGAATGTAATTTGGCTATGTTCTATCACAATTTTGCCCATATCTCCTGAGATTTCTAAACGATTCGTTCCTGGTGTATCTGAAGTTGATGTAACAAAGACAGCTGTTGCACCATTTTCATACTCTGCATACGCTGTTACATCATCTTCTACTTCTATGTCATGCATCTTGCCATAGGCTGCAAATGCTCTCACACGTGTAGGCATCATACCTGTTACCCATTGCCATAAATCTAATTGATGTGGATCTTGGTTAAGTAATACACCTCCACCTTCTCCTTCCCATGTTGCTCTCCATGTTCCTGAATCATAATAAGACTGAGGTCTATACCAACTTGTAATAATCCAGTTGATGCGTCTAATCTCACCTAATTCTCCTTTTTCAATAATATCTTTTACTTTTTGGTAGGTAGGATTCGTTCTTTGATTATACATAATTCCAAAGAGCTTACCATTTGCTTGAGATGCTTCATACGCTTCATTCATTTCTCTAACAGCTTTGGTATATACCCCTGCTGGTTTTTCTATGAGTACATGTAAATTACGTTTAAATCCTTGGATCGCAATCGTTGGATGATCGTAGTGTGGTGTTGCGACATGTATCGCATCACACACATCCTCCTCTGCTAGTAACTCTTCTACACTACTATAATATTTGATAGCATCCCCAAAGTATCCTTTTGCCACTTCTAATTTTGCTGGGTTAATATCACATACTGCACTCAAAGTTCCCCCTTTGATCTCCCCATCAAAAAGCATTCTAGCTTCTGGCATCCCCATGTTTCCAATTCCTATAATCGCATACCTTACTTGATCCATTTTCATTCCTCCAAAGCGTGATATAGTCTTACCTTCATTATATAAAAATGCTTTGTATTTCACTTGGTATTATTTGTTTTGTACATTGCAATAATTGCTTTCTGAATTTATAATAAAATTAAAAAGGTTGTTTACAATGAATACTTCCGTTATCTCTTATAAAGATTCTTCAAATGCATTTTGTTATGAGTCTGGACCTGCTAAATATCCTACTAAACTTATTCCTCATACACATACTAATTACGAAATCTATTACTTTCTCGAGGGTGAAATTACTTACCTTGTAGAAGGCAAACACTACTGTGCAGTTCCTCATGACGTATTTATTACTAACTCCAGAGAATTACACTGTCCCCTTCTCAATTTAGACAAAAGCTATTCTAGACAATTTATTCAATTTGAAAGTCATTTTATTTCACCACTAGCTGATGCTGATTATCAACTCCTTAGTCCCTTAGAAAATAGACCATTAGGTCACTTAAATAAAATTGATCATACCTTAGTTCATACCTATGGTATCGATCATCTCTTTACTACGCTTGCTCAAAAAGTCGCTTCACCTGATAAATATACGGACCTAGAAGTTAAACTTTTGCTTAATCATATTTTAGTAACCATTAAACGGATTTTTGATCAACATGTTGATGATACTAGTTATCATGCTACTGATGATAAAATTTATGGAATTATTAAGTTTATTAATGATCATATCGCTACACACTTATTGGTAGAAGATATAGCCGATCAATTTTTTATGAACAAATACTATCTCTCACATTACTTCAAAAAATCTACTGGATTCTCCATCAAGGAATACATCACTACCAAACGTATTATGCTAGCGAAAGACCTTATTTCTAAAGGTGTACCTATTACTTCTGTATGCTATGATGTAGGTTTTAACGATTACTCATGTTTTTATAAAGCCTTTACTAAGCTAGAACATAAATCTCCTAAAACTTTTTTAAATGAATTACTTCCTCCACTTCAAATCAAAAAGAGTACTGTAAGGTAAATTGTTCCTTATCAGTACTCTTTTCTCTATCCTACTATACGCTCTAAAATAGCTTTTAGTGCTTCTACGGCAATCCTAAATGTTTCCCTTGAATCTCTCTCTCCTAAATCTGCCTCACTACCATTTTCTAGATCCGAATATCCTGTAAAGTTCGTCAGATGCGGTTCCAAGCATAGAAACCCCTCATACTCTCTATCCTTTAATGCTTTTAGAAGTATCTCTATTTGTCCAATACCATATCCTGCAGGTACTACCTCACCATCTGCCTTGGCATCTTTGATATGCATATAGACTACTTGATCTTTAAGTAATTCAAAAGCTTCAAGTGTATCTTCTCCCACTTGTACAAAGTTGGCTGGGTCAAAAGTAGCTTTCATCCCTTCATAACCTAGTGTATCGAAAAGTTCTTTACACCTTTCCTTCGTATCTCCATAAATATCTTTCTCATTTTCATGAAGCAATATAATTCTAGAGTCTTTTGCTAATGCAATATACTGTTGCCATCTGTTCATAACTTCTTCCCTATATCCCTCTGGTGACTCCCCCTGTGGTATAAAAAAACTAAACATCCTAATATATTTACTCTCCAACACTTTAGCTATTGCTAATGTGTGTACAAACTTCTGTTTTTCTGCTTCAAACTCGTCTGTAATATTAATCTTTCCAAGCGGTGAACCCAGTGCAGAAATTTTAAAGCCATTTGCATCTAATTCCTGCTTAATTGCTCTCGCTTCTTCTAGTGTTAGGTCTGAGATATTTTTCCCATTAACCCCTCTCATCTCAATATGATCAATCCCATATTGTTTAAGGACTTCCATTTGGATCCCTAAATCCATATCTATTTCATCTGCAAAAGCCGATAATATAAAATTCCCCATACTTATTCCTCCACTTTAATTAAGATAGTTTTATTATAAAGCGACTCTTACTTTAGGGCATTGGCTTTTTTAAGCTATACATTTCAAAACTTGCTATCATTCATAAATATCATTTTAATGGAATCTTTATTTCATCTGATACAGGTTCATAGTCCGCAGTAATTGGTCCATCTTCCTCTGGTAATTCACATGCATACACAGTAACTGTCAGGCTGGTTGCTTCTGGTGATAAATTAGAAAACTCTCTTGATAACTTAAATTCTCCTCCTTCTCCAGATGTAGCTCCAACTGGTTGGAACACCACCTTATTTCCCAAATTATCTTCTCCCCTAATCTCTAACATATGACTATGCAAAAGGTTACTTGTTTGGTAGTAAATACTCTGTCCAAAAGGATTATCTGTATATTTAGCAAGCGTCAAGCTCTCTCCATTCGATAATTCTATGTGTTCACCTAAACCTATAACCATTGTATCCTTTGCTAACTTTTCTCCATCTACTGTAAACTCAAAACTCCAGTGATTACGATATTCTTTTCCAGCTATGAACACTTGTGGAATCCATATCTTTATATCTAATGCTCCTACAAACTCTTCTTTCATATCATAGCGAATAACATTTGCTACAGTATACTCATCAATCTGTACGGTTTCTATTCTTGATGCTGTATTAAGCTGTTTCCCATTAATAAAAACTCTTTCATGTGGAGAGTATAGTACTTCTCCTTCTGGTACTTCAATAATCTCCGGGGTTCTCATATAAGTTGTCACAACTAGTTTATGATTTTGCTTGTCATACACTACCTCTCCCAAACCTATCGTAATACCTTCTTTTGTGACAGGCTGATTGAGTACTGTGGAATAGTCTGCTAAATCTTTTTCTAATCCTAATAAATTGGCAATCTTATATAAAGTAGGATTCATAGTCGCTAATGTTGGTAATGATCCTACTGCTCCAAAGCTTACTATTGCTACAGATGCTGCCACCATATATTTTTTATAGTCATTAACTTTCTTAGTGGTCTTTTTAAAAAATTTATTTAAAATACGCTTTTCTTCTAACTTTGTAAATTCTTCTGCTTCATATTCATCTAAATCTATTTCTACTTCATTTAATAAGTCATATATATTTTTTTCCATAGTTTCACCTTCTATTTTAAATTAAATAATTGTTGGATTTTCTTTTTCCCTCTTGATACCCTATTATAAATAACATCTCTTTTGACACCCATCTCGACACTAATCTGATCGATATCTTGCTCTTGCACATACAGCTTAATGAAAAGTTCTCTATCTTTTGGCTTTAAGCACTCCAGCATCCTAGTCATATTTTCATCTAATTCATGTTGGACAACCTGGGTATATGAAGTATCCTCATGGGATAATTCTACATCCTCTATATTTTCTTGTTCTAAGTCCTTTAAGTATTTCCTTACATAATTTAAAGCTTTATACTTAGCAATCCCAGCTACCCAGTTTTTAAAGGTGCTTTTAGTTGGATCGAATCGGTCAATGTGTGTCCAAATCCCCATAAGTATGTCATTGATACACTCTTCTTGGTAGGCCTCTAAGTTATAAAGATGTTTTTTAACTACCGTTTTAATAATCCATCCATAGGTTTGTAGTATATATTCTAAAGCTTTTTCATTTCTAA
>JBOFPL010000100.1:0-5791 GCA_051659885.1 Cellulosilyticaceae bacterium | reverse complement strand
TCTTGTACTACTACTGAAATATGACTTTCATATTTACTTGCAATTTGTACAAATAATGCTGCTGGTCTCGCTTCTAAACCATTTTTAAGTTGTAAGCTAATCATTTCTTTTATCATTTTATTGTTCCTCCTCTTTGTTCCCTTATCTGGTCGGCAAGTTCGCTTAACTTGCGTAGCCTATGATTAACACCAGACTTACCGACTGGTGGACTTAATAACTCACCTAATTCTTTTAATGTCGCACTCGAGTATTCTAACCTATATCTAGCTATTTGTTGTAAATTTTCAGGTAAAGATGATAATCCTACCGTATTTTGTAAGTACTCTATGTCTTGGACTTGTCTAACTGCAGCTGAAACAGTTTTTTTTAGATTTGCTGTCTCACAGTTTACTAATCGATTCACATTGTTTCTTACTTCTTTTACGATACGAATATTCTCAAGTTCCATCAAAGCCACATGTGCTCCCATGATATTTAGTAAATCTACAATTTGAGAGCCTTCTTTTAGATAGATTACATAGTTATTCTTTCGTATAACTATCTTTGCATCCATTTCTAAAGTATTCATCACTTCTTGGAGATATCTAGCATGTTCACAAGTAGGTGAAACAAACTCTAAGTGATACCCTTTTTCTGGATCACTTAATGATCCCCCACCTAAAAATGCTCCTCTTAAATAAGCTCTTTTACAACATATACTTTGAACTATAGTTTGATCCATATAATCTCTAAGTATCCATCCATTTGTTTCTGCTTGTAAAATAGTCGTTGCTTCCAAAATGGTTTTTACTTTATCTGGATCCTCTACTTTTAATATATACGTTTCTTTTCGCTTACTCTTATGTATTATAAAAGTAACTTCAGTATTAATATTAAAAGTTTTTTTAATCATTGTAAAGTATTTTCTAGCAATCGCTTCATTTTCTAATTGAATTTCTATATTGTACTTTCCCCCAGATTCCTCTATTTTGCCAGACATAAGTATAAATGCACCAATTTCTGCAATCATACAGTGCCTCGGTCCTAGTGGAACCTTGATCAATTCTTCTCTTACGCTCGAGGAAAAAGACATTGACTTCACCTCTTTATATCTTGAAATATATATTTAGCCAGTTCGTATGAATCGTGTCTAACGTATGTTTTATCTCGTTCAATTTTTACTAATGGCACTTCTATACGTTTTACTCTTTGCCAAATCTTATCTTCTTGATTGATTTGAAGAATATGAGCTCCCTCTTCTATATATTTTTGCATATACTCTTGTGGAACCTCTTCATTATTTACAATTGTTGTATCTATAACTTCTTTACCAATATACTTTTCTATTGCATGTATATGATCTTCTACAGTAAATCCTGTTGTCTCTCCTGGTTGACTCATTAGATTAGCTATATAAATTTTACGTGCATTAGATTCACTAATCGCATTGCCCACTTTACTAACTAATAAATTAGGTATAATACTTGTATAAAGACTTCCTGGTCCTAGTATAATCACTTCTGCATCTTTAATAGCCTGAATAACTTCTTGGGCAGGTTCAGGATTAGAAGGTTTAAGTACAATTTCTTTAATCATAAGCTGATTTTGTTTGCTATATTCTACAATCTCTGTTTCGCCTATCACACATTCTCCATTTTCAAACGTAGCATATAAATCCACATCCTCTAATGTAACAGGTAAAACTTTTCCTGTAATTGCAAGTACATTACTTGTCACTTGAACTGCTTTTTCAAAACATCCACTAACATCTGTTAAAGCAGCTAGAAATAGATTCCCAAAATTTTGCCCTTTTAAAGTACCTTCTTTGAATCGGTATTGTAAGAGTTTTTCCATAATCGGTTCTGTATTGGCCAAAGCTACCAAACAGTTTCTAATATCTCCAGGGGGTGCTATATTCATTTCTTGCCTAAGCTTCCCTGATCCTCCTCCATTATCTGATACTGTAACAATAGCAGTTATATTCGATGTATATTGCTTAAGTCCTCTAATCATTGTTGAGAGACCCGTTCCTCCGCCTATTGCAACTACCTTGATACCTGATGGATTATTATTCATATTATTTACCTCTTTTACTGTCTTTATCGATATCCCTATATTGAATAGTTACTGTATGCCCCTGCTCTTGCAAGTGCTTACAAAGCTCATTCCCTATAACAACCGACCGATGTTTCCCCCCTGTACAACCTATCCCTATAACAAGTTGATTTTTACCTTCTTTTGTATAGTGTGGTAATAAAAAGTCTACCATATCCTCTAGTTTAGCAATAAATTCTTTAGTCACATCAAATCTCATTACATAATTCTTAATAATTGGATCGTTTCCTGTAAGTGGTCTCATCTCTGGAATATAATATGGATTAGGCGCAAATCTTACATCATACACCAAGTCTGCATCTATAGGCATTCCATATTTAAATCCAAATACTAGAATAGTAACCATTAAACTTTTAAACTCTGCTTTATCTGTATAAATTTTATTAAGCACTTCTTTTACATCTTTAGGTAAAATATGCGTCGTATCTATAATATAGTCCGCCTTGGCCTTAACTTCTTGTAAAATTTCTCTTTCCTTATCTATGCCTTCATGTAATCTCTCATTACGTGCTAATGGATGCAATCTTCTTGTTTCTTTATACCTTTTAATAAGCACTTCATCCTGGCAATCAAAAAATAGAATTTGAAACTTGAAGCCTGAGTACTCTAATTTTTGAAGACTACTAAATAAATCTTCAAACAGAATACCTCCTCTAATATCAATGCCAAGTACTACTTTTTCATAGCTGTGTTTCTTATCCGTAATTAATTCCGCAAAGTTAGGAATTAGAGCTGGAGGCAAGTTATCTACACAGTAATATCCTGTGTCTTCAAAGTGTTTTATTGCTGTACTCTTTCCTGCTCCAGACATTCCTGTAACAATAATAAACTCCATGTCTATCCCTCCTAGTATAGGGGCTAATCTCATGTATACTATCTTTCTCCTATAATCCTTACTTCTGGCTCTAAATCTACTTCAAACTTATCCTTTACTACATGTTGTATATGTTTGATCAAATTCATCACATCTTCAAATGTTGCCTCGTCTGAATTAATTACAAATCCACAATGTTTATCTGCAACTTTAGCTCCACCAATAGCAAAGCCTCTTAATCCACTATCCATAATTAACTTACCTGCAAAATGCCCTACAGGTCTCTTAAAAGTACTTCCTGCACTAGGATATTCAAGAGGTTGTTTATCTCTTCTTTTCTGCGCTAATTCTTTCATCCTAGCTGTAATATTTTCTTGAATACCTTGTTGTAATTGTATGGTTGCTTCCAGTACAATATACCCGTTTTTTTGTATGATACTGGTTCTATATCCTAATTCTAATTCCTCTTTACTTAATACTTTTATTTTTCCCACTTCATCAATAACCTGTGCGCTTACAATAACATGACTCATTTCACCATCATAGGCTCCTGCATTCATTGTGACCGCTCCACCTAAAGTGCCTGGGATACCGTGTGCAAATTCAAATCCTGTTAGAGATTCGCCTTCAGCTGCCTTTGCAATACGTGCTAATAATGCACCCGACTCAGCGACTATGGTATTCCCTTCTACTCTAATTTCTGAAAGGTTTTTAGAAACTTCTATGATAACGCCTCTAAATCCTTTATCAGATACTAATAAATTACTACCATTTCCTATTACATAATAAGGTACATGATGTATTTTACATATATTAATAGCATCTACAAGTTGTTCCTTCGTTGTAGGTGAAACAAATACATCTGCTTCTCCACCTATCTTAAAACTTGTATGGTTCTTCATTGGCTCATTTTGCTTGATATTTTCTTCAGGAATCCTCGTTGTCAACCACTCGATTATGCTTCTTATCTCCATTATTCTACTCCTTGCCTAATACCAATTGTTTATTATTATAATATACATTATTTTTTATTCTAATGATAGTATTTTTTCCTAATGCCTAGATTTTGAACTCCGCTCTACTTCCCGTATTAGTTGCAATAATCTCTAACCTAGCGGGGATTTGCTCTCTTAATTCTTTTACATGCGAAATAATACCTACTAATCTACCTGTATTCCCCAAATTAAGTAGAGTTTTAATCGCAAGATCTAATGCCTCCTCATCAAGAGTACCAAACCCCTCATCAATAAACATAGTATCTAACGAAGTAGCCCCTGCTAACCTTTGAATAACCTCTGATAATCCTAAGGCTAGTGCTAATGCTGCCATAAAGCTCTCTCCACCTGATAAAGTATTGACTGGTCTTGTCTGCCCTACATAATTATCTTTTACTGTAATGTCTAGCCCTGATTGCTTTCGTCTGTCTTGTCTATCCTCTGTTCGTTGGAGCTCATATCTAGAACCCGTCATAGGCTTTAATTTGTTGTTCGCACTTCTTAGTACTTGCTCAAAGATACTACTTTGTATATAACGTTCAAATGATAATCCTTTGGAATTTTTACCCTTAGCAAGTGAAGCAACAGAACCAATTACACTTTGTTTACGGATAATTTCCATACTTGTTACATATAGTTCTTCCATCTGTTTTCTAATGATCTGATGCTTATCCATATATACATTAATCTTATTCCACTTATTTTGTTCTTCTTCTTTTTGATTAAATACCTCATTATACTTTATTTTTACGTTCTCTAGCTCTTCTACTTTAAAATCTTTTATCTTAGCCTCTAATTCCTTAAGTGAATTTTCTAGTACAGCTTGGTTAGTCAAATAACTCTCAATGCGTTGCTTTGTATGCTCTATTTCACCTACGTAAATTTTAGATTCTCTATATTGTTCTACACTTTCAAGTTGAGACTGTTTTAATGCCTCTTCAAATAAAGTATTTTTCTGTACTTTTTGAGCAGCTAATTGATCTTTAGTATTTTGCTTTTCTTGTAGACTTACCCCATTTTTAGTTTGTTCACTTCTTACTAGCTCTAAATCTTTTCCAGATTCTTCACAGTGTTTTTCCAACTGCTTATATTCATTCTGTATACTTATTAATTTGCTACTTAAAGCGTCTTTTGATTGGAGTTCTCCAGGTAATTCTTTTTGTACTTCCTCTATTTTTGAATTTAATTGTCCTAGATAAATTTGTTTTTCTTTGTTCTGATTTTCTAAAGCTACTCTTTCTTCTTCAAGGTTCACTACCTTTACTTTATAGGCTTGCATCTTCTCTTGGTCTTTATTAATTTGCTCAATCTGCTCTTCCAACTTTTTAACTTGTACTTCTATACCTTGTTGTGTTTCTACTGTAATCTGATCATACTCTGCAATCAGCTCTACTGCTCTTGCTTTAAGCTGCTCCTGTTCAGTACGTAGCCTAATCCCTAACTCTTTGATATTATTTTGTTCTTCTTCTTTTTGTCTAATTGCTCCATTGATACGTAATTTATCTGCTTCTTTTTTCCTAATTTCCTCTAAATCTACATTTTCATAAGTAATCTTTGCCTTTTGTGGATGTGAAATCGAACCACATACTGGGCAAGGTTTATCATGTTCTAATATTTTTGCAATCTCACCCGCTTGATTCTGTAACCATGCTTCAAATAAAGCATTATGTTCTTTTGTGATGCTCTCCTCTTCTTGTTTACGTATACTAATCTCTTTTGTAAGTACTGTATACTTATTTCTCGTTTCTTTTAGTTCTTTTTCTTTTAAATCCACATCTTTTCTAATTACTAGTACTTGCTGTACTTGATTTTTGTAAATCTGTAATTTGGCTAATGCTTTGTTTAATTCTTCTTTATAAGCAATCTTATTTTGAGCTTCTTCTATATA
>JBOFPL010000099.1:0-14421 GCA_051659885.1 Cellulosilyticaceae bacterium | reverse complement strand
TGTTAATGTAACTTTTAAAGTTACTAACAAAGAATATTTATATCGGTTAAATTGTAGATTTAAATTTGCGCTTTAATTCTTTTGAATTAGAAGTTTTGATTAAATCTATTTTTATTATGTTTAGTTTTCAAAGTACAATTTTTCGACTTAGCTAGTGTATCATTTTAGTTAACGTATGTCAACTTCTTTTCATATTACTTAGCTTGTCGTATCGACATCTCCTGTCGACTGTATGAATTATACTAGCCACATTCTAGTTTGTCAATACATTTTCTACCAATTTTTATCTTTAGTTAATCACCTAGTAAAACTAGGGATTAACTAAAGATAAATTTGTCTTGGCTTGTTTTTAACCATTCTTCTGCTACTTCAAAATCTGGAATAAGCTCTTTAATTTTCACATTAGTTGAATAATCATCTGTATTATTCAATTTACACAGTGCCCCTACTAACATATAATCCAATACATTTACAGGTCCTATAGCACAGTTTACATCTAATACAATAATCCCATTCTCTTGGTCTATACTATATAAACTTTCTTTTAATACATCTACTTGTACTTTGCTTGGTTTATTTTCAAACATTTCTACAAATGACTTAGTTCTTTCTTTAGCCTTACTTGTAGCTTTATTGATATACCAAGTTTTCATAGCTGTATTTACATTTTGATTGCTTAAGTCAGCGCCTTCTACTACAAATTTTCCTCTTACTAATTTAACAGTAATATTTTCTTTTGTAGTATCTTCAACTAGTTCTACACCGTAATTTTTACCTAAATAAACATATTTTAATGTAGCTTCTTTTGCAATTCTAATTCTTTCTAATTCACCTGTAATCCATTCTGCATTACCTTTTACTTTATCCATTACACTAAATACAGTTGATCCTACTGGTGCCACTACATTCACTTCACCATTAGCTTCTACTTGAATAGATATACTGCTTCTTTTCTTATAAGTTAGGTTATACTGTATTGTAGTATTTCCATATTCAAAACTTAATTTCATAATATACCTCTTTTAACTTATATGATTTTGTATACAGTTCGTTATTATAACATAAACTGACTAAAAATTTATATATATATTTTTTCTTACTTCCACCTATATATTATACATATATTTGTCCAAAAAAAGTATCTCAAACATCCATTATTTATTTCCTTTTTTTGTATACTTCTAATAAATTTATTTATTATTTTTTCCAAACTTTCTTTCAATTTTTATTTGTGCTATAATTATCTAAACCTATTAGAGAGGAGCTCATACCATTGGAAGAAAATACTGAACTTGAACAATTTCAAACCTTTATCGATACTGTACTAATACGCAATAAAAGTATACTAGATCAAATGACTAAGCTCCAAGATGCTTGCGCACGGCTTAATCGAACTATTTCTAAATCTGCGACTACATGTGGATGTATTAAAATTCACGCTCATAAACAACCTTATCCATCTGAAGACATTTCTTTAGAAGATCTAAATTCTTTATTAAGCAGTCATCTAGACGGATATCCTTGCAAACAATGTAATGAAGCTATAGAAAAAGAAATGGGCCGAGTTATATTCTATCTCGGTTGTCTTGCTAACAATTTGGGCATCTCCCTTTCATCCGTATTAGAATGTGAAAAAGTACGTACAGAATTGTTAGGTAAATACTCTTTAAATTAAAAAACACCCCTAAATTTCAACATATATTTAGGGGTATTTTTTAATTTAATTTTATTTTTTAACATTTGTCCACATTTTATCCACATTTTGTGAATAAATGTATTTTTCTTCCACTTTATTCTACCATACCTCTATGATAAACTTCATATTCTTGAAATCCGCCGTCTAAATCTTCCCAAAATTGTCTTTTAAAGACTGGTGGATAGATAGGAATTTTGGCTTTTTTCAATTCTTCTCTTGAAACAAACCTACATTCTCTTATATATTGAATTTCAACTTCCGGATCTGTTCCAACCTTAATATCTTCTGGATTATCTATAGTTGTTAAAAAAAACATACCTAAATGATGTGTATCTATACTATAATCTACATATTCACTAATATAGATCAATCTCATAGGTCTACTCTTCACATTACATTCTTCCATCACTTCTCTTACGATAGTATCTATAGCACTTTCACCTGCCTCCATTCCTCCACCAGGTAAAGTCCACCACTCAAATCCATTATAAGGATTTTTTTGTCTCAATAAGAGCAAATCATTTTTTTCGTTTAAAATAATTGCTGCTGCTCTAGGTCTTATATTCATCTTTTTGCTCCTTTATTTCATTATTTTTTTGAGCATTTCTAAATGATCTTTATAAGGTGGGTACCTTAGCGGAATATCAATTAAATTAGATTTTTTTAACACGCTTTTAGTGTGTGTAAAAGTTTCAAAACTAGCTTTCCCATGATATCCTCCCATCCCACTCTCTCCAACTCCTCCAAAAGCCATATATGGATTAGCTAACTGTATAATTGTATCATTTATACATCCCCCACCAAAAGCAACTTGATCCAACACGCGATTTTCTATTTCTTTATTTCTTGTAAAACAGTAACAAGCTAACGGCTTAGGTTTCCTGTTAATTTGATTAATGGCCTCTTCTATCCTTCCAAACCCTATTACAGGTAAAATGGGACCAAATATTTCCTCTTGCATTATTTTATCTTCAAAATTTATATTATCCATAATAGTAGGAGCTATTTTTAGTTCTTCTCTATTCACGTCTCCTCCCTCTATTACTCTTTCAGCCACAATTAATTCCTTTAATCTGTCAAAGTGCTTTTGGTTAATAATTCTAGGTAGATCTTCACTGTGTATAGGCTTCTCCCCGTAGAACTTTCTAATTTGCTTTTTCATTTCACTAATTAACTGATTTTTAATTTCAGATTGAACTAATACATAGTCTACCCCTACACAAGTTTGTCCTGCATTGAGATATTTCCCCCAAACAATTCTCCTTGCAGCCATCTTTACATCTGCTGTTTTTTCTACAATACATGGACTTTTACCTCCTAACTCTAATGTTACAGGGGTTAAATATTTTGAGGCTGCCTTCATCACTATTTTCCCTACATTCACACTTCCTGTAAAGAAAATATAATCAAATCGTTCTTCTAATAAGATTTGATTAGTTTGCCTACCCCCTCTAATAACACTTACATATTCCCCTGAAAAGCATTCCTTTATCATATCTTCTATTAATTCTGATGTATAAAAAGAATACTCTGAAGGCTTGACTATAGCACAATTCCCGCTAGCTATAGCCCCTATTAGTGGGGCTATAGCTAGCTGAAATGGATAATTCCAAGGGGACATAATTAACACCACCCCATACGGCTCTTTATAAGTTCTACTTACTGATGGGAAATGTGTGATAGGTGTCTTAACACGCTTAGCCTTACTCCATCGCTTAATAGATTTAAGCATTATATTGATTTCCTCTAATACCATCCCTATCTCTGTTTCATAACTTTCAAAAGCACTTTTTCCTAGGTCCTTTTGTAATGCTTCCATTATTTTTTCTTCATTATTTTTTATACAATTTTTGAGGATTTTTAGATTTTCTATACGAAATCTTATATCTTTAGTAATACCTGTTGCAAAATATCTTCTCTGCATTTCTACTATTTCATTGATATTCACGTCTTCTCTCCTCTCTTTATTAGTTATTCATTCTTTAGTTCATTATTCCACAATCCATAAGTAGCTATATGTAACACAGGACTAAATTTCCCTAACCACTTATTTGAACTCCTAAATTCATGATCTTGATATAAACATTTTATGATATTCTTTTTAATTTCTAATCTCTTATTATCATCTATTTCTTCTATACAATAAAAAGAAACATTTTCTCTCAAGTAGCTAGAAACTTCTTTTTCAACACTATATTCTTTCTCTCTATCCACTCCATTCTGATATTGAATATATCTTTTTTTATTTCTTATATTTACATCCCACACTCTTAAATATTCATCATTATATTTATTAAGCATTGCACTTCCTATAGTTTTTCTTAAAATACTAGCATTTTTATCTTCTGTTAAAAAATGCTGTTTAAGACGTCCTTTTAATCTCCCTGCTCCTCTATGTGTTCCTACCCGTACAATTCTATTATACCCCTTAAAATCTTCATTTTTATCTACCATAATATATAATCCATTATTAAAAGGTATATCCTCTATATTAGTATAATTATATGTTTTTAAACCTTTTAAAATCCTATGTAAATCTCTAGCGTTACACTGAGTTATTTCTTTTGAATAGAGTTTACTATACCCTTTTATCCTTTGCTTCTTTAGATATAATGCTTGTTCTTCTATTTTCACCCCTTCAAGCGTTATCTTGTAATTGTGTATCCCCCTAACTAACAATTCGCAATAATTTCTATCTCCTATTATTTCAATAAGATCTTGTTCTAGATTTATCTTTTCACCTAGTTGAGTTAATACTTTATCAGTCCATTTTTTTCGTTCAATGATAGACTGCTTATCAAAGGTATCTTCATAACTCTCTATTGCCGCCTCACACTCTAACACCCCATATTTTGCTGATAATATATAAATTTCATCAGATGCCATACAAGCATATCCATAAGCTTCTCTAAATATATGACTATCACTATACATATTTCTTGCTATAGTGGGGTATTCTTTCCTTTTATTAGTAGCTAATATTAAAATAATTTTTCTCATTTTTTCCCCCTACATTACTCTATACTCAACATACGTTAATTTGATAGTAAATATATGGAATTGTTTTGTCAACAAAAAAAGAAGAACTCCCTAAGGAAATTCTTCTTTTTTTGTTATATTATTTTACTAATCCCATAAGTTGTGGAATAAACATACTTACTTGTGGAATAAATGTTACCATCATAAGAACTACAACGATACCTATATAGAATGGTAATAAATATTTTACAACATCCTCTAACTTAGCTTTACCTACTCTACATCCAACGAATAATGTATTTCCTACTGGAGGAGTAATATTACCAATACATAAGTTGAACACTAACATAATACCAAATTGAACTGAGTCCATACCAAAACTCTTAGCAATTGGTAAGAAGATTGGCGTAAAGATTAAGATAGCTGGAGTTAAATCCATAAACGTACCTACTACTAATAAGATTACGTTCATTAGTAATAAGATAAATATCGGATTTGAGCTAACTCCTAATAATGCATTTGTAATCATACTTGGAATATTAGTAAATGCTAATACCCATGACATAATTGATGATGCTCCAATTAAGAATACAATGATTGAAGCCATCTCTACTGTTTCTAATAAAAGTTTTGGTAACTCTTTTACTTTAATTGTTTTATAGAAGAATAAAGATAAAATTAAAGAATATGCTACTGCTACCGCTGCTCCTTCTGTAGCTGTGAATACCCCACCTACAATACCACCAATAATAATGATGATAAGTAATAAGCTTGGAAGTGCTTCAATTAGTACTTTAAAAGCAATTTGGAAAGTAACTTTTTCTGTGCTTACTTTATACTTATATTTTTTAGCAAGTATAAAGGCTACTACCATTACAGAAAGTCCCCATAAAATACCTGGTACATATCCTGCCATGAATAATGCTGCAACTGATGTTCCACCACTTACTAATGAATATACGATTAATGAGTTACTTGGTGGAATTAATAAACCTGTTGGTGCAGATGCAATATTAACTGCCGCACTGTAGTTTCTATCATAACCTTCTTTTTCTTGAAGTGGTGCCATAGTACCACCGATAGCTGCTGCTGCTGCTACTGAAGATCCACTTACTGATCCAAATAACATATTTCCTACTACGTTTGTATGTGCTAATGATCCTGGTAATCTACCACTTAATAATTTAGCAAAGTTAACTAATCTTAAAGCGATTCCTCCACGGTTCATAATAATACCCGCTAATACGAAAAACGGGATAGCTAATAATGAGAATGAGTTAATCCCAGTAAAGATACGTTGTGATGCTGTAAGTACCGCAACGTCTGCTGGTAAGGCACTTAATATAGCAAGCACTGAAGATGCCCCTATACTAATAGCAATTGGTGCTCCTGATAATAATAAGATCGGGAATACTACCAATAAAATTAATCCTGTTTGCATTGCAAGATCCATTCTAAGACCCTCCCTAATTTCTAGTTAGATTTTGATTGTCCTTTAGTTTGCATTATATCTACCATATTCAGTACATTGTAAATTACAGTTAATATCCCTGAAAGTGGTAATGCCATATATAAGTATCCCATTGGTATACCTAATGATGGTGAAATTTGTCCCATACCTAAAGATACGATGTTTATTCCACCCCATATTAGTACTAATGCCGCACATACTAATACTACAAATTCAGTAATTATAGATACATATACTTGTACTGTTGGATTAAGCTTTTCTACTAAGAATCCCATTCTCATGTGTTCACGTTTACCAAACACATATGCTGCTCCTATTAAGCCCATCCAAACAAATGAATAAATAAGTAATTCTTCTGTTAAAACACTTGGTTTATTGAATAAGTAACGTGTAAGAATTTGCCATACACCTAAAACAACCATGAATGCTAATAACGATACTGTTACAAATTCTAATACTTTGTTCAAATATTTTCTTAGTGTATTCATTCAATTAGCCTCTTTCCTTATTTTGTTAATTTTGATTTACCACGAATTTGGTCATAAATATCCTGTAACTCTGGAGTAGTTAAGAATTGATCATGAACTGGTAATACTTTTGCTTGGAATGCAGGAAGGTCTACTTCATTAAATTGAACACCCATTTCTTCTGCTTGTTCTTTTACATTCTCTGTAGTTTTAGCCCATGCTTCAACTTCAAATTTATTCGCTAAGTCTGCTGCTGCATAAATAACTTCTTGTTGTTCTGGACTTAATCTCTCTAAAGATTTTTTACTCATGATTACGATATCTGGTATAATCGCATGTTGAGTGTAGCTGTAGTATTTAGCAACCTCTCCATGTTTGTTGTTGATAAGAGCAAGTTCATTGTTTTCAGCCCCATCAATAACACTTTGTTGTAAAGCTGTATAAACTTCACCAAAGCTCATTGGAGTTGGTGCTCCACCTAATGCAGTGATTAATGCAAGGTTTACAGGACTTTGTTGTACCCTGATTTTCATACCTTTCATGTCTTCTGGTTGATTAAGAGGTTTTTTTACTGTGTACATATTTCTTGTACCCGCATCAAGCCATGTTAATCCTACAAATCCACTTTGTTCTGTAGCTTCAAACATAGGCTTCATAATTGTATCATCATACATTACATCGAAGAAATGCTCTCTATTATCAAATAAGTAAGGTAAGTTGAATACTGTGTATGTTGGTTCAAATGCTTCAAGTAACCCTACACTGGCAATAACAATATCTACTGCTCCCGTTTGGGCAAGTTCAACTGACTGTCTTTGTGGCCCTAGTAATTCGTTCGGGAAAATTTGTACGTCTATTCCCTCTGTATGCTCTTCAACATACTTCTCAAATTCTACCATGGCTAAATGTTGTGGGTGATCCTCACCTTGTACATGGGCAATTCTTAGAACGGTGTCTTTTTCTGCCCCTGTCGCTGAAGTGCTACATCCCATTAATGTCATACTTGCAACAGCAAGTCCACTTAAAAGTAATGCCACTTTTCTTTTTAACATTTTGATGCCTCCTATAGTCTTGTTAATTTAGTGTCATAATTTCCAGCCAAAAATGTATTTCATCTGTGCTAGTAGCCTATATGATATCATACCTGTTAAAAAAGCACAATAATATTTTCGTTTTTTTTTTATCAAAATCGTATATTTTTTGACCTAATTGACCAAAATATATACCTTATTTCACTTTTTATAAGTAATACCTCATAATTTTAGCTCATTTTATTTTGAATAAATTGTTTTTTGCTGAATTAATTACACTTGTTAATCTATATACTTACCAAATTTTGCACAATATAATTATTATTAACGAGTTATATACTATTTTTTATTTCTATGTGTTTAATTATTTTATCATCCAAATATATAGCCCTACTGCACTTAAAGGCACTGTCAAGTTATCTGTTCCTTTGACGGATACAGCTTCTATTATAGTTACTATACTTGCTATCATTAGTGCAGTGCACACTATCTGTGTATAGTGTAAATGCTCCATTACACTATACACTACTAAAAAACTTATACTAAACATGACTACATTACCAGATATACTCTTTTTATTTTCATTTATTAAGTAGGGACAAAAATTCATTCTCTTCCCTATTATTGCCGCTAATCCATCTGCATATCCCATAATTAAAACACCTATCAATCCGATATATAAGTCCTCATAATAATAGCTTATTATAACTAATAGCAGCATTGTAATTGCATAATAAATTGTTCCTTTTTCTTGAGCAGCCTCCTCTCTTTCTATGCATTTAAACACATTATATTTATAGGAAATTAGGTTAACACCTATAAAGCTTAAACTAATGATGATAGGCCAAAAACTTTTTTCAAAAAAAATCATTATAATAAACCACCAGTTTGCTGTCATGATATGCACAAACTTACGGCTGACTTCTTTTCCATATTTCTCAAAAATAGGTGCTATCATTAATAAACAGAACACATAGGCATAGGCTATAACTGCTCCTATCATCTTTCTTCCTCCTCTTTCTTCTTAAATATAGTCTGATTTAAATTTCCTTTAATTATTCTTTTTCTTTTAGCATAAATTTAAAGAGTAGCTAATTCATTTGAACTAACTACTCTTTTCTAATAAATATTTTTCTATTTCGGGCATAATTCCTTGGGCACGTGAAGTCAATTTTTCATGATTGATTTTCTGTATCTCATTTTGAGTAATACGATATTCTATTGTTTTTATATTAGATACGTCTACTAATAAAAATACCCACATTGCTAATTTAGCTTTTTGTGTTTTTTCTTTTAAATATCTTAAAATTTGCTCCAATTTTTCAGGTTCTTTTTCTACTTGAATATAAGTAGATTTGACCTTATTCCCATAAAAATTATATTCTTTTAGATTAGTAAGTGCTAACTTTTCTACCGTTTGCTCTAAATCAGTTAAACTTAACGCATCTTTATACATCTCTTGGTAATCCAATTGATAGCTCTCTATCATCTCTTCTACCCACTTTTTGTCTTCCTGTGTTCCTCTTGAACTTTTAAAAGCAAATGTATCAATCATTACACCGTATACTACTAACTTAATAATTTCTTTATTAATAGGTATATGTCCTTCTAACATGTAATCATATATTTTTTTACAACATGCACTGGCTCTATCATTTTCATAGATAGGATATTCGAATAGCTGTTGTGTAGGATGGTGATCTATACATCCTATGATATTACCTGGATGTGTAGTACAGTAATGATCCACCAAGAACAAATATTCTTCTGAGTTAGTTTCCTCTGTTAAGTACTCATTCATATCATATCCCAATTTAGTAAGTATACTTAATGTGTGATCATTGATATGATCTGCTATAATTTTAATTGTTCCTTCTATATTATAGTAATTTAATATAGTTCTAAGGAGCAATGCACTAATACACGAATCCTCATCTATATTATCATGCCCTAATATCGCTACTTCTTTAATTTCATTATTTTTTAAAATAGCTACTAATTTTTCTATCACTGTTGACATACGCTTATCCTCTTAAATACTAATTTATTATTTTATAGTATAACATAGCTCTATTTATTCTTAAAATATATTTATTTCCCATTTAATCTTTTCAACGCTCCACTCGCTCTTTAATTACTTATGCATTAGTCACTAAAAACTTAATCCATTCTCTCTCAAAAAAATAGCAACTTCTTCATATCCTGCTTTTAAGTTTCCTTGGCAAACTTCTTTACCACCACCTTTGCCCTCAAATTGTTGATTTAATTTCTTACATAAATTTCGAATATCTTTACCCTTTGCCCCTACTGCATATCTAATTTGCTCCTCATTACTGACCAATACCGCACAAATTGATGCTGTTTTCTCCATCATGGCTAAACATAATTTCCTAATTTCCTCAGGTTTTAAGTCCTTCTCTTCAATACAAATAACTTGTTCTAATGTTTTTGTATATCGCTCTGCTCGGTGCTCTAATACTTCTTGCATTCTTTGGGATAAAATCTGCTTAAGTTCCCCTAATTCATCTTGTATTTTTTTCACTCCCTCTACAACATCTTGTTGCTTAACAGATAGCATTCCTGATAATTCTGTTGTCGCATTAAATCTACTTTGATAGTCCCTCACTGCCCTTGCTCCACACACAATAGTCATCCTTATTCCACCCCTATGTCTTTCACTAGCCAAAATTTTAATCATCCCAATTTCACCAGTCATTCTCAGGTGTGTCCCACAACATGCACAGACATCACATCCCTGTATCGTTACCAGCCTGATATCTTCTAAAATTTCTATCTTAGAACGGTAATCTCTTTCTGCTAACGTTTGTTGACTATACACCACAGCCTCTATCGGCACGTTGCTAAACACTATCTCATTAGCCCTATTTTCAATATCTATTATTTCTTCTCTCGAAATTTCTCCATCAAAGTCCGCTGTCATATATTCATCACCCAAATGAAATCCTACATTACTATATCCATATCTCTCTTTTATGATTCCTGAAAGAATATGTTCTCCTGAATGTTGTTGCATATAATCCCATCTCCGTCTAAAATCAATCCGTCCTTCTACTTCTACTCCTTCATCTATACTTTGATTGGTCATATGATAAATCACATTCTCCTTAATAAAAACATGGTTTACTTCTATTTCATTTAAATTTCCTCGATCTGAAGGTTGACCACCTCCCTCTGGATAAAAAGCTGTTTTCTCAAGAACTATACGATATCCTTCTTCACATTTCTTACACTCTAAAACTTTACTTTTAAAACACTCTAAGTAACTATCCTCATAATATAGTTTTTCTGTCATTCCTTATTTTCTCCTTTTTCTTTTTGATTTTGTCTTTGCTTTATTCTAACACCTTATTTTTATAAATAGACGTTTATTTTATTTTTTATTCTTTCTCGCTTCCTTTGCTTCTCTTAAAATGTATGCTAAAATAGTTCTAATTCATTATTTTGTAAAATAACAAGTTTAAAAGGAGGTTTATTTTGGATTTAAGCAAAGATAATTTCAAAAAGATTTTATTACTTATCACTCTTACTATCTTAATCTTTTTAGGATTGAATCATTTTTCTACAACACTGGATATTTTAGGAACAATCATTGGCTATATGTTTCCATTTATACTAGGCTCTTGTTTAGCCTTTTTTATTAATATCCCACTCAATACAATTGAACGTATACTTTTACGATTATTTCCTAAGTCTAAAAAATCTAGCAAAGGAACCCCTACGCGTTTACGTCCTCTTTGTATTCTTCTTGCTTTACTATTTTTTATTGGAGTTATTCTAAGTGTTATTTTAATTGTAGTACCACAAATTAGTACCACTATTTTATCTTTAAGAGATGCTTTTCCAAACTTTATCCAGCGCTGCCAAGAAGTTAGTACACTTATTACTCAAAAACTACCTGACTTAACAGAGCAGTTTGCAACTTTAGGATTTAATTGGGAATCTCTTCTTAATACAGTTACTTCTGCACTCCAAACTTTTGGGGGTATATTAATTGGTTCTTCTATTTCTCTAGCAACTTCTATCTTTAGTGGAATGGTTAACTTCTTTTTAGGATTAGTATTTGCTTTTTATATCTTAGCAAATAAAGAAACACTCTCAGTTCAATTTAATCATTTGATTACTGCGTTTCTCCCTCAAAAAAATGTTAGTTGTATTCAATATGTACTTAGTCTTACTAATCGTATTTTTACTAACTTCTTTACTGGGCAATGTACAGAAGCATTGATTTTAGGTTGTATGTTTTTTGTTGGTATGACCATCCTACGTTTCCCTTACGCTATGATGATTTCTGTACTTATAGGATTCACCGCTCTTATTCCTATACTCGGTTCTTTTATAGGATGTTTTATTGGTGCTTTCCTTATTTTGGTTATCAATCCTGCGCAGTCTGTATGGTTTATTGTATTTTTCCTAGTGATGCAGCAAATAGAAGGAAACCTTATTTATCCTAAAGTGGTAGGTACTTCTGTAGGACTCCCTCCAATGTGGGTACTCGTTGCTGTATCAATCGGTGGGAGTATGATGGGAGTCGTTGGAATGCTTGTTTTTATTCCTTTAACTTCTGTTTTTTATGCACTCCTACGAGATTCAGTGCGTAAGAGACTCAATCAATCATCCAATAATTAATCATTATTATTCCTAATAAATAAATGAGCCATAAAACTAAATTGATTAGTTCTATGGCTCATTTTCATATCTAAAAACTTATTTATGCATGCTTACCAACTATTTATTTACTTTGCGATAGGATCTTTTAGACTATCTAATAAACATTTGTGTCCAGTAATGTCCATTTGGTTCATAACCAACACCAATATGTGTAAAATCTGCATTTAAAATATTTTCTCTATGTCCTTGGCTATTCATCCATCCTTTAACAACTGCTTCTGGTGATGTATAACCTGATGCAATATTTTCTCCCGCCATTGTATAGCTTACACCAAACGATTTCAACATTTCAAACGGTGTACCATATGTAGGACTAACATGATCAAAATAATTATTTTTTCTCATATCTTGAGATTTAATACGTGCTACTTTTTGTACTTTTATATCCATCTGTAGTGGCTTTAATCCTCTTGAAGTACGTTCCTTATTAACAAGTGTTAACACTTGTTGCTCAAAATTTACAGTTGGTCCATCAACACTTGGTAAATCTGTATCCGGCTTTTCTGTCGGTGGTGTAACCTCTGGAATCTCTATATCTGGAGTTTCTGTTGGTGGTATAATTTCTGGAAACTCTACTTCTGGAAGGTCTGGACAAATAACTGATCCATTTGGTAGTAAACAGCTAATAATAAACTCTGGTAATGTTAAAGTTTTGGCATAGGTTGCCCCCGGTATAGTAATTACACAAGCTAAAGCTAAAGTTTTAATTAAATTTTTATTAAGTTTCATAATATGTAATCCTTTCAATAACGATTATTTAATATTTTTATTATATATTTTTATATATGTAATTTATTTGTAACACTTATGTAATAAATATAGCATGTATTTTTTATTTCTTAAAGAGGTTAATACTGGAAAAAAGCTCTCTATTCCATTTAATCTGGATATTAGAGAGCTTTTTTACTATTTAAAACTTAATGTTGCTGTAATTGGATAATGATCCGATAAATAACGTCCTTCTTCTACATCATCCCATACCTTCACTTCTTCATAATCGATATCTTCTGTTACATAAATATAATCAATTTTCTCATGTTCATTTGGATTACCATATCCATGGTAGGTATATTCACAGTCTATTGTACAATCATTTAGTTGTTGAGTTTCCTCTATAGCCTTGATCGTCTCTGAATCTGGAATAGCATTTAAATCACCTGTCAAAACAATAGGTACCGCAAATGTTTTTTGATTTTCTTCAATATGCTTCATTATAACCTTTATTCCATTGATCCTTGCCGCATCTGGTCCATGGTCTAAATGGGTATTATAATATCTAAATGGCTTAATCATATCCTTATGTTTAAGGGTAACTGTTGTACAAATCCTTGGACAAATGCTTTGTTCTTCAAACCTAGAAGCAACCACTCTAGGCGTATCCGATAACCAAAAGGTATCTAATGCTAATAATTCAAATACTTCTTTTTTGTATGCTATAGCATTGTGCTCTCCTTCATAGCCTTCTTCTCTCCCACACCCTACTATTGTATATTGTGGTAAAACCTCTCTCAGCCATTCTATCATATGGGCTTGAATTTCTTGAAATCCTATTACATCCGGTGATTCTTGTTGTAATTTCTTTAAGATTAATGGTTTACGAAAAGGAAACTGATTAATCCCATCTTCCTTAACATCACATCTAATATTGTATGTTACCAGTTTTATTGATTGCATAACTATTCCCCTTTTATAACTCTATTAAAAGCGTCTTAATTTCATAAGGTTTTACTGCTAATACTATATCTTGAGTTGTTTTAAATGCTTCAATAGCTCTTTCTCTTAAATCTGACTCTGCCCATGCTTTGAATCCAAACTTTAATTTGATAATCACTTTCTGCTTAGAACCTACATATTCATGGAAACGTACCACTAAATATTTTCCATCTTCACTTCTCTTAACTGCATCGATTACCACTTCTTCATTATCTATTTGAATAAAGCTTTGTTCGCCTAAATTTCCTTCAATGACTTGAAGTGGTTGATTAAGTGCCCATGCCGCTTGCTCTGTATGTGCTTCAACCCAATCTCCCTCATGTGGCAGTAGAGAATAAGTAAATAAATGCTCTCCTTGATCTTGCTCTACATCTG
>JBOFPL010000098.1:0-5410 GCA_051659885.1 Cellulosilyticaceae bacterium | reverse complement strand
TCCAAACTAATTTATATGATGAAGTATAATTATTACAAGGTGCATCATATATTTCAGCCGGATAGCCATAAGCAAAGAAAGGAACATTGTTTTGTTGCATAGTAGGAGAGAGGTTTACTATCTTAATGATTTTGTCTGGAGATGTACTTTCTACTGTGTTGTAAATATCCATTGTAATTATTTGTACAACTGCGGATGCTTTTGTGAAACCGTGTCCTTCAAACTCTTTAAATTTAGCATGCATAGTAGGATAGCCCATACAGATAGAAAGGTCTGGAACCAAGTCTTTAACAATTTCAAAACCTGATAATATTGGGCTGGTATTTTCTCCGTATGTTACCTCTATTAACCCTTTTTTTCCATAGCTTTCAAATGGAATATGTATTGTATTTGTTTGCATCAGATACCTCCCTAGTTTTTATAAAATTATAAATATTATAATACTTCAGATTGTTTTTTTTACAAGAGCATCATAGGGGGGGGAGATTTAGAGAAGATTATAAAAAACTTATACATAGAAAAACCCTATACAAGATATAGATGCATTTTGAATATAAAAACCTATATCTTGTATAGGGTAAGATTGTTTGCATTAATTATAGATTATAAATTTAGAATATAATAAAATTAAAAAAACACCCAATGAAGTTAGTGTAAAAGACACTTTATAGATGAAAGGTAGGTGTCAGAGATGGAGAGTAATAAGCTCATTCAATATACAGAACGGATCTATGGCTATGCAATTAAAAAAGTCTACTCAAGGGAGGAAGCTGATGAGCTATCACAAGAGATTCTATTTACAGCGATTAAGCAGTTACCTAATTTAAAAGATGAGCAGCGATTTGAGCCATGGCTATGGGGAATTGCAAGTAATGTAACAAAGGCTTATAGAAGACAAAAGGGAAGAGAACGTGAAACTTATGTTTATGATAGTGTGGATACAAGTTTTTATTACGATGAGTACACGTTTGAAGCAGAGGCGTTACATAAGCAAATTCGCAAGCAGATTGCTATGCTTTCAGCTTTATATCGAGAGATTATTATCCTTCATTATTATGATAATTTATCTTGCAAAGCTATCGCACAACAACTAGGGATTCCAGAAGGAACAGTGACTTGGCGATTATCAGAAGGGCGAAAAAAACTGAAAAAGGGGTGTACTAAGATGATAGAAACAGCATTAAGACCAATGAAATTAATAATTAGAATAAGTGGAGAAGGGAATTATAATGGAAAAAATATTCCATTCCCATGGGCATTTATAGACGATGCTTTATCACAAAATATCTTATATCATAGCTATCAAGAAGCAAGAACAGTAGAAGATTTAGCTACTCTATGCGGTGTACCAGCATACTATATTGAAAGCAATTTAGAAAATCTTTTAGCAAGAGAAGCGATAATTGAAAGTGTAAAAGGAAAGTATCGCACCAATTTCATTATTTATGATGAGAAAACAAGCAAGAGTGTTGATCAAATGCAAGGATATGGAGAAGAATTAAAAGAATTGATTACGAGTAGATTGAAGGAGTTTACACATGAAGCGATGAAGCTCGGGATTTATCTAGCAGATAAATCGGAAGAAGAGTTAATATACCTTTTTGGCATGTTAGCGTGTGAACACTTAAATCGAACCTATAATCCTGAGACTTATACCCCATACCCTATAAGATATGATGGCCATACATGGAGTTACCATGCACATGTTCAAGGTGTAACGCAAAAAGGACTTGGAATAGGAATAGATAAAAATTTAAATAAAGGTGGAAAAGGTAGCTTAAGTCATAGTATATATGGAGTTGCTGGCTTTACCTGGAGACAAATGATGGGAGTAGATGGTATTAACCTTTGTGAGAAAATTTTAAGAGGCCAAGGTTTAGAAGAAGATGATAAAGAAAAATTAGCGTATTTAATCAAAGGGGGCTATATTAAAAGGGATGAAAAACAGAATTTAAAGGTAACAATACCCTACCTAACATTAGAGCAGAAGGAACAATTTGATCAGCTAGCAGAGACATATTTTCAGCCGATTATGCCTCAAATGATTGAAGCAATAACCGCATACACAAAAGGATATAAAAAGTTATTCCCTAAACATTTACAAGATGATGTACAAAGAAATTGTAACTATTTATTTATAGGTTTATTTGCAGGAGTACTACGCTATGCACAGGAGAAAGAATGGTTATTAAGACCACAAAAAGGGAGTATTTGTGATATTCTTATTGAGTTTAAGAAGTGAATTTGAAAATAGAATTACATTTAAAGAAGGAGTGCCATTCTGTTGAATGATACTCCTTCTTTAAATGTAAAGATCAAGGATAAACTAAAGGGTTATAGTCAATACATCCGCAAATCTGATAAAACCTACTCTTTCAGCAAGTTTTTGGGATGCTATATTGTCTGCTAAAGTTGACCATTGAGGACATTTACCATTCTTAATGATCTCGCTAGCACATAATATACAGACATCGGTTGCATAACCATTACCTTTATACCCTTCTAAGGTGTTAATTCCAATTTCTTGGACTTCATCTTGCATATAAGGCATACCAGGTACATCTGAACAACTCACTAAAATATTATCCATGAATAAGCCAGAACACATATGGGAGCGTACCATTTGAGTAAAATACTCATTTAGCCAACTTGTATTTTTGCAATTAGGATTATTTGCTGTGAAAAACTGATAGTACTGAGTATAATCTGCATCGGTTAATAGTGTTGCATGGAGTTGTTTTTCTGGGAGTTTATTAAAACAGTATTTAACATTATGCTGAATAGGAATAGAAAATAATTGTGACAGGGTGTTTTTAATAGCATCTAAGGATATGGCAGAGTGGATGTGTTTTTTTATTTCTTCAATTTGGGCTATTAATTTATCACCGTAAGAAAAAATAACTTTGTTTGAATAAAAGAATACATATAGATCAGATCGCTGCCCATAGCCATACTGAATTTTATTACGTTCAGGAGAATATATAAATTTTATATTAGTATTATCCATAGCAAAAGCATTTTCTTCACCTATCCATTTGGAATAATATCTTGTTGTGATTTCTTGATAATTCATCTTTGATCCCTTCATATATACATTAAATCTCTATATATATTATAACATAAAATAGAAAAAATATTAAGACTATTAAATGAATAAGGCGTTTGATATACTTTGTTTAGCAATTAGAGAGTAAATAACTTTAGAAAAGGGGTTTAATTATGGTTATAGGTGAACTTTTAGAAGCTTTATTTTTTAGAAAGATTGATGAGATTACTAAGAAATATAAAGAATTTGATAGGCTATACTACCCTAAAGATCCAGAAAACTATAAGAAGGCATGGGATCAATATATTAGAGAGAGCATAAAAACAAAAGAGAATTTACTAGAGATAGTTGAAGACTATAACCGAAATGGCAAACCCATTTGGCAACAAGAAGCTAATCAGTGGTGTGATAAGATAAGCTCACACAAATTGAATTCTGCATTAAGGAATAATAGTAAAGAGCGGGGAAAAGAGATTTTTGAATTAGCAGAGAGAATGCGTGAGAAATGGGCATTTCATTTAGATGAATATGCAAGTTTGGTCAATAGCCAAGATGAGTTGGTGATACTAGAGCTAGCAACAGGGGCAGGTCTTGGAACTTGGGCAGTTATGAAGAGTTTGCAAGAAAAGAGTAAGATGATCAGTACAGATGTTGACTTTGGTTGTGCAAAAAATGCAGATGGACTAGCAAAATATTTAGGGTGTGAAGATAAAGCTTGTGGTTTAAATGCGAACTTCTGGAGTTTACCCGTTGAAGATGGAATAGTAGATGTTGTCTGTACCCACTATGGGATAGATGAATCTGGAGAAATGCAACAGACATTATCAGAAATATCAAGAGTTCTAAAACCAAATGGAAAATTTATTGGGGTATGTAGAAAACGTCCTTATATTAGACAACAAAGCATATTTGAGATGTTTGATATTAGAGAAGAAGAGGCAAATGGATTGCTATGTAAACTAAGACTCTATAGTGGGATAGAAGATCTAGAAAAATTAGCACAGACATATGGATTACAGCTTGAGCACTGTAAAGTATTTACACCAGAGACAGGACATGAAAGAATTTTATTTACCTTTGTAAAAGCCTAAACGCGTCAAGTATAGGAAGTGGCAGAAAAACTAAAGGGAGAGCATAGATGATCAAGAGGAAATTAATATTAGCATGAGTCAATAGTTAGGATTTTGGACTAAAGCAGGAGAGCGTACTTTAATGGATTAGGACAGAGTGGAGTGGGCAATATAAATGGGGAAGTCCCATAGGGGAGAAAGATAAGGACCCTCAGAGAAAAAAATAAAGATAAAAAAAGGAGTAAAAATTCCGTCCGACGGAATTTTTACTCTTTTTTTGCTAGGAATTATTCAAATTCTAAGTATTCTTTACACCATGCTTCAAATACTTCTTGATTATTATAATTGGGTGAATCAGGCCTTACAGTAAAGTGTGCTCGTATTTCATTGTTGTATTTGACATAGATTACACCATGAATACCATCACTTGGAGCAAATATAAAAGTGTATCTATTAAATTTTAGTTCCATTGTATTACCTCACAGAAATTATTAGTTAGATTAAGTGTACACTTATTTTGTACAATCTACAACAATGAAGGGAACATCCAATTCATCTTGTGTCATACCAGCGTGAGAGGATTTAAAGATATCACCAGAGGGGGAAGGAGAATACTCTATCGTAATGTTAGTGTGAGCAATGGCAAGATAATCACCAATAAAGCCTTCAGATCTCGGGTGTGGCATGCCATCTCCAAATAACTTATCATTTAGTACTTGTTGTTTCGGATAGAGTTTATAGCATTTACCGAAATGCTTCTTAAAAGCTGCTTCGAATTGACGGTGCATACCTGATTTAATAAAGAAAGTCATGGCACGGGCTTCAATTGAAGGCTTATGAAGTAGACACTCTGTAATATCGGGGTAGTCCACTATAAATTTCCAAGTTGTATCAATAAGTCCGTGATCGGCAGTGACGATAAGCAATGTATCTTTAAGGTTTTTGCATAAAGCCTCTATAGCGTTATTAATGAGTAGAATATGGGCGGTTATTTGTTCATGTGATGTGCCATAGGCGTGCATATCCGAGTCAGGTTGAGGCCAATAAGTATATATATAATTAGAACCATCTTTACTACAAATGCTTTCAATAGTAGAACATATTTCATCAACACTTGAACTGAGGAAGGATGAAAAAGGCGATATACAATAGGTATTAACCTTGTTGTGGGTTGATTCAGCTATTTTTGCGTAGGTTGTTTTGTAGGGAATATATTGATGGGCAACATGATAACTTGCTGCGGATTTGCCACCACTCCCTGAAAGTGTATTGGGGAAGATACTTACATTTGCAT
>JBOFPL010000097.1:0-43955 GCA_051659885.1 Cellulosilyticaceae bacterium | reverse complement strand
GAACCCACGGCCTCCAGAGCCACAATCTGGCGCTCTAACCAACTGAGCTACCCCCACCATATACGTATCCACAGGGATTCGAACCCCGGACCCACGCCTTAGAAGGGCGTTGCTCTATCCAGCTGAGCTATGGATACATAAAGCGGGTGATGGGAATCGAACCCACGTAACCAGCTTGGAAGGCTGGTGTTCTACCATTGAACTACACCCGCATGTGCGTCTTAATTTCGCTGTCGCTTGTCTTATTTCCCAACCGACAAAATGTATTATACATAAATTAATCCGCATCGTCAATACCTTTTTTAAACTTTTTTTATTTTTTACTTCCTGATCGGTAAGCACTAAAAGAATGGATGCTTTCCTATCTTGTCTTTTCCTAGTAATTGCAATACTTTTACATCTTTTATATTTCCCTTTTCTAGGTCTATTATCGCAAAAGATGGCATCGTTGTATCCCTAGGTTCTGCTAAACTTCCTGGATTCAATAATATAATACCTTGTTTTTTTTCTTTATAAGCACTATGACTATGCCCAAATATCGCCAGCTTAGCATCATGTGCCATAGCATCTATCCAAACTTCCTCATACTCATATTTTACATTATGCTTATGTCCATGAGTAAGAAAAATAAGCACATCTTCTATTTGAATCAATTTACTTGTTTCCGGACCATACCCTTCTACATCACAATTACCAGGTACCATATGCACAGTTAAATGAGGATACTTTCTCTGAATTTCCTTTGCATCTTCCAAATGGTCTCCAGCATGAATAATATGCTGGATTCCTTGTTCTTTTAATATTTTTAACAGCATGTCCACTCTATTTACTCTACTATGTGTATCACTAATTACTAATATCTTCATCTATTCACCTATAATTGCTCTTAGTTTTTCCTTCATAAGTCTTAGTGCTTTTCCTCTATGACTAATCTCATTTTTCACTTCTAATGATAGGTTTGCTGTACTTGTATTGTATTGATCTACATAAAAGATAGGATCATACCCAAAACCATTACTTCCTTCTGGTTCATATCCTATATATCCTTCTATAGTTCCTATCGTGGTCATTGTTTCTATTCCTTTACCCGCTGCTGCAATAGCACATACAAACCTTGCTGTACGCTCTTCTTTTGGAACATCTTCTAACATTTCTATAATTTTTTTGTTTTTTACTTCATAAGAAGTGTCTTTTCCCATATACCGAGCAGAATAAACACCTGGTTCTCCATTTAGGTAATCAATTTCTAAACCAGAGTCATCTGCTAGAACAATATACTCTGTATATTCCTTCAATGCTTCTGCTTTAATAATTGCATTAGCTTCAAACGTTGTTCCATTTTCTTCAATTTCTATGTCTATACCTGCTTCTCCCATTGTGAGTACTTCCACATTTAAATCTGCTAGTATTGTTTTGATTTCTTTAACTTTCCCTTGATTTTGAGTAGCAAAAATTACTTTTTTCATGTTGTCCCTCATTTCATTAAACTTCAGTTTTGCTCATTACTTAATTGATAATATGTTAAATAATGATCTCTTGTTAGTAAAGTATAGTCACTTCCCTCTGGAAATTGATCATTTTTTGTATCTACTAGAATAGTTACATCTTCTGCATCACTATTTTCAAAAACTACTTCCATAATAAGCGAACCTATCAGATACTCTGTATATGTTCCTCCACCATACTCTACCATATCTGGATGCAGGTTAATCGTAACATGCCCCTCATTATATTCTACTTCTAAAACTCTATTTTGTGAAGTCATCCATCCCATATCTTGTGAACTGCCCAAACGTTCTTCTAGCAATTGTTCTAACGTCTCATCTATGTCCTCTTGATTTAAATTTTGTATTTTTCTTATCTGTGTATCTACCATTTGAACCGGTGAAGAAATACCCTTTATTCCCATCACCATAATAATCATCCAACCCCCTATTTCTTTTACCATATTTTTACACCTCCTCTTTCTTTTATTTTAGAGTTTGTCCCTCTTTAGTTCAAGCTATTTCCTTCAACAAAAAAAGTAGCTATCAGATAAATAGCTACTTTTTAATATTTATTTTTTATCTAAATGACATTGTATTAAAAATTTCTACAACAGCTTCATATACTGCATAAGCATATTGCATCGTAAAATCTTCACTAGCTAGGCAACTTGCATCATTTGCATTAGACAAGAAGCCTCCTTCTATTAAAACGGCTGGCATCTTACTCATTTTTAATACCCATAAATCAGCTCCTGGTTTTATCCCTCTATCTCTTAACCCTGTATATAATATTAATTTCTCTTGTAAAAGGCTAGCCATCTCTTCACTTCTAGTATCCCATTCATCGGGATAGTAAAGTACCTCTATTCCGTTTGCCTCTATAGCTACTGCTGAATTATTGTGGATGCTTATAAAGATATCTGTGCCTAGGTCATTTGCAATTTCTGGCCTCGCTTCTACACTCAGACTACTATCTCCACTTCTTGTTAAATAGACTTTTATATCTGTATTAGCCTCTATAAAATTTTTAACCGCTAAGGTTTGTTTAAGATTAACTTCTTTTTCTACTAATTGGTTTCCTATACTTCCTGGAGCATTCCCTCCATGTCCTGCATCTAGTAGTATAATTTTATCATATTTTTCGTTGGGTCTTATGAATCTAATATGTAATCCTTCTTTTTCATTTAATATTTCAACTTCATGCCATCTAACTAATTCTAGTATGATTTGTGTCGTCTCCTGTGTATCAACTGCTATAGCCTTAATATTTTCATCTTGTATAGCTACTCTCCCTTCCCCAAAGTAGTAACTATAGTCTCCATTTAAATCAACTTTAATTGTTTTATCTATATAATTTTCTTCCACTCTTATATCCCGTATCTCAAATGTACTTGGTAGATATACACCCAATTCCTTCTCTACCTGATCATACGCCATCATGAACTCACTTAATGCTATTATTTCATTAGCATCCTCACTATCATCTATATCTTCTGACACTATATTTTCTTGCTCTTCCTTATCTGTTATATAGATTTCTCTTGTCTCTTGTACCCATTTTACTTCGAAACCTATTTGCTCACTAATAAATCTTACTGGTACCATAATTTTTCCATTAATAATCTTTACTGGCATATCCATCATTTGCCACTCTCCATTAATCCAAGCTTCTTTACGATCTACCTCCAATATTAATAATGTATCTTGATAATCTATATACACCTTCTTTTCTATTACTTTCCACTCTACAAAAGCTCCCAATGGCTCGAAAACCTCTCTCACTGGTACTAATGTAGCCCCTTCTAACTGTATTGGAGGCATTATTTTAGTTTCTACTCTTTGTTCATTAATTAATAATGTGATGGGAGGCAAGTCGTATAAATAACTTTCTCCATCATAAATTAACTCCATTACTTCTGCTCTAATTTCTTTCGCCCCTATAAACATGATTACTGCAGCCATTATGTTTATTATTTTTTTATACACATTGATTTCCCCTTTATTCTTTATATATTACTAAATTATATCACAATTCAATCTTTTTCAGCATATAAAAAAAAGTGGCCTAGTCCAGTCGACTAGCCACTTATTCTTATCTAAAAATCTAATGTATAAAAACTTTCTACAATTGATTCATATACCGCATAAGCAAATGCTTGTGTAAATTCTTCTGATGCTAATCTTGCTGCATCCTCTGCATTTGATAAAAATCCACCTTCAATCAATACTGCCGGCATCTTACTTGTACGTAAAACATATAAATCCGGTCTTTCTTTGATTCCTCTATTATTCATCCCCGTTGCTTCAATAATCTTCTTTTGCATTAATTGTGCAATCTGTTTGCTTCTTGAATCTGAACTACTTGGATAATATAATACTTCTGTTCCCTTTACAGCTGATGATGCTGAATTATTATGTACACTTACAAACATATCTGCATTTATTTCATTCGCTAAATCTGTTCTAAAAGCTAATGTTAATGTTGTATCTACTTCTCTTGTTAAATACACCTTAATATCTGTATTGCTCTCAATTAGATTTTTAATAGCCATTGTTTGTTTGAGATTAATATCTTTTTCTTTTAATCCATTTCCAGAGGTTCCTCCATCATTTCCTCCATGACCTGAATCTAAAACAAGTACCTTATCATATTTTTCATTTGGTTTTACAAATTGAATTTTAACGTCATCTCCACTATCTTTTATATTTACAGCGTGTATACTTGACTCATTGATAATCAATTTAGTTGTTCCTTCTGTAACAATTTGAACATCTTTTATTACTTGATCTCCTATCGGAAAACTTCCATTTCCAAAATGATCCGAATAATCTGCTCCTAAATCTAATATTATTTTTCTTTCTCTATATTGATCATTTACATAAATTTTTCTAGCTGATAATCCTGGTGCTCCCACTAAAGTCAAAGTTCTATCATAACTAGAGTACTCTATATTTTCATAATTCGGTTTAACTATTCTAATAATAGCATCCCCTCTATCTTCAGATGTCTGTACTGAATAAGTTTCTCTCCCTTTCAATACAGCCTCTATCTGTACTCCTGTTGATGTATTCCTTACTTCAAGTGATTCTATAGAATCGCCTCTTAAATTACTCCAATTAATCTCTTCATCACTATATATATTATCTATATTTAGTATAACTTGTCCTGGATTTTGCTTAATATTAATTTGTGCTATTCCTATGTTTTCTATTGCTATATAATCACTTATTTTATCTTTTCCTACTATAACACCCTCTAGAGGCTGTTTTTCCATCTCAACTAAAATACTCATACGATCAGGACTTAAGCTTACTTTTGTCTTTGCTCCTGAAATCAAATCAAATACTACTCTTGTTGTATCTTTAGTGTACTGACTTGTACGCACTTTACCCACATACCTATTTGTATTCGGTGTAATACTTGATTTAAGTGCATTATTACTGTTTAAAATATCTACAATTATTTTTCCTTCACTTATAGTACTCTCAAAACTTGTAAGTGGGCTACTTGCCTGAATAATAGCTATAGCTCCTTCTCCACTATTAGTTATGCTTACAGCTTCTATCGTACTTTTAGAATAGTCTTTAGCCCTCATATACACACTATGTTTATTTCTAATTCCTTCATAGATCTTATCTATTCCATCTAGCTTCATCATTAGTTCTGAAAGGTCCGCTTTTTCGTCCTTTAAATCTTCTTCAGGATAAACTGGCTCTTCTGGCTCTGGCGTAGGCTCTACTACTTCTGGAGGCGTTATAAGCTTATCTTCTGTAATGAAAATTTCTCTTGTATCTCCCACCCATTTTACTTCAAACCCTATTTGTTCACTAATAAATCTTACTGGTACCATGATTTTATTATTAATTACTTTGGCTGGTACATCTAGCGTTAACACTTCACCATTTTTCCAAGCTTCTTTATTATCCATTTCTAATATCAGTAATGTATTATTATAATCTATGTATACCCTTTTTTCTTCTGCTTTCCATTCTACAAAAGCACCCATTGGTTCAAAAATTTCTCTTACTGGTACCAACGTTGTATTTTCTATCTGCACAGGTGGCATGAGGTTTGTATCTACCTCTTCCCCATTAATATACATTGTAATTGGTGGCAAATTATAATAATGTGTTTTACCATCATATACTAACTCCATAGGTGCTGCATAAACCCTTGAAAAACTCATACAGAAGATTCCTAAGCTTACAATTGTTGTCATTAGTTTTCTGTTCACACTTGTTCCTCCTTGTTTTTTCCTTGTCTACTGACTTTTTCTATTTTCTCCCATTATAGCATATTACCTTTTTTTCCAACACTAATTCTCTCTTCCGTAGCACTTTTTTAATCCTATTGTAATATTTTGCAATATTTACTCTAACTTTTATTTTTCATACTAAAATAAGGTTACTTCACAGTAGTATTTTCTACCTGAAGTAACCTTATTTCTACTCGCCTATTAATGCAATAAATGCTTCTTCTGTCAAAATAGGAATACCTAATTCTTTTGCCTTTTTATTTTTACTTGAACTAGATTCACTATCATTATTTATGAGATAATCTGTTTTTTTACTAACTGATCCTGTTACTTTACCACCTAGCTCTTCTATTTTCCCTTGTAATGCTTTACGATTTGCAAAATGATTAACATCGCCTGTTACTACAAATGTTTTTCCTACTATAGGTGAAGAAATATTCTCACTTACTTCTACCTTTTCCAACAATACTTCTTTCACTAATCGCTCTAGCATCTCTTTATTTTGTTCTAACTCAAAGTAAGTGTGTAGTTCTTTTGCAATAACTGGGCCAATTCCCTCTACTGATATAAAGTTCTCTACTGATGCTGCCATAATCTTTTCTAAATCATAGCCAAAGTGTCTGCAAATAATCTTTGCATTCATTGGACCTACTTGTAAAATTCCCAGTGCATAAATAAGATTGTGTAATGTTGTTTTTCTTGATTTTTCTATAGACTTTATGAGATTATTGTAAGATTTTTCTCCAAATCCTTCTAGGGCCTTGATTTCCGTTTCAAATGCTGTAAGGTGGTATAAAGATACCAAGTCTTTCAGGAAATCTTTTTCTATAAACTTCTCTATAGTTGCTTCAGATAAACCTTCTATATTCATAGCATCACGACTTACATAATGCACAAACGCTTTAAGTCTTTGTGCAGGACAATTCCCATTTGGACAATATAATGTCTTTGCTGTTTTGTCTTGTTTGATTATAGTTTCGGCTCCACATACCAAGCAGTTGTTAGGTGGTACAACCGGTCCAGACATAGATAAGTTTTCGGCTATCTGTGGAATGATCATATTAGCTTTATACACTGTTACACAATCTCCTATCCCTAGCTTCAACTCTTCTAGGATGCTTAAGTTGTGTACACTCGCTCTTTCTACAGTTGTTCCTTCTAAATCCACAGGCTCAAATATTGCTACTGGGTTGATGAGTCCTGTTCGTGAAGTATTCCATTCTATATTAACAATTTTTGTTTCTTTGATTTCATCTTGCCATTTAAAAGCTATAGAATCTTTAGGGAATTTTGCAGTTGTTCCTAATGCTTTAGAATATGCAATATCATCATACGTAAGCACTAATCCATCCGATGCAAAGTCATTATCTATAATTTTTTCTGCAAAAACCTCTACTTGTGCTTCTATATCGGCAGCTGTTACCTTTACATATTCTACTATTTCAAACCCTTGATTAGCTAACCATATTAAGTTTTCACTCTTTTTCTCACTCGCTTCATTACCTTCTACTACTGAAAAAGCATAGAATTTTACGCCTCTACTAGCTGTAACCTCTGAATTAAGTTGTCTTACACTTCCACTACATAGATTTCTCGGATTTTTATATTTTTCCTCATTTGGTAAATTTTCATTAATTCTCGCAAAATCCTTATAAGTAATAACAGCTTCCCCTCTTACTATAAGTCTTTCTTTATACTCTATTGTAAGTGGTAAGTTTTTAAACGTCCTAGCATTTGATGTGATCTCTTCTCCTACTTCACCATTCCCTCTTGTTACAGCTTGTACCAATTTTCCATCTTCATAAGTACAAACAATGGTTAATCCATCTAACTTCCAAGACAGTATTCCTGTTTCTCCTTCTAAAAATTTTTTTAATTTGTTTACTTCCTTTGTTTTATCTAAAGATAGCATACGTGTAGCATGAGTAACTTTAGGTAATGCGCTCACAATTTCATATCCAACTTTTTGTGTTACACTTCCAGCTAATACAATGCCTGTTTTCGCCTCTAATGCTACTAATTCATCATATAATTTATCATATTCATAGTTACTCATAATCTCTGTATCTTGTTGTTCATAAGCATAGGCAGCTTGCCCTAATAGGTCTACTAATTCCTTCATTCTTTGAATTTGATTATTACTCATCTATAAATCTCCTTATACTCTAGGTTCATACTTGTATTATGCCATATTACACAAATGGTAATCAATTAAAAAGGGCCCTGCAACACTGCAGAGACCCTAATTCCCCTAATAAATTTCATTTCTTTCTACTTTTATTAAAAAATCCTTTTTTACAAAAGTAAGTTCATTGTATTCTTCTCTTGTTAACTTATCATTTTCATATAATGAATCAGCTAACTTAATGAAGTCTTTTGTTAGCAAAACTAATTGCTCTAAATTCATATCCGCTTTAATTTGCAATTTTTCATCTGCATTCCCCATATTATCCTCCATGATTAGCTTTTATTTCCTTATTCTATTCTTTTTTTGGAAATATATGACAACTAATATTGTATCATTTAGTATTAATATCATCAAGAATTTTTATTACATTTTTTGTAATTTTGCAAACCTAACACTCAATTTTTTTGACATTCCTCTTTTAAAATCTATGGTTACAAATACATCATCTTCTGTTTTATCTACTTTAGTAATAGTTCCTTCTCCAAACATTTTATGTTTTACCATATCACCACTACTAAAATCTTGTGTTACTTTTGGCAGATTTTCTATTTTACCACCTGCTGCTGGTAGTATTCCTCTATTAGGGATTGATGGTGTTGGTTCTGATTTTGTTGCTTGTCTCTGTATAAACTCCGGCTTAGTAAAATCAGGTTTGGTAAAAGAAGTCTTCCCAGGAGCAGTCTGCGGGGTAGCCTGTCCAAAAGAAGGTTTATTAATAGGATTTTTACTAAATGGTGACAAAGGATTAGTCTTTCCATTTATAAATCTCCCTGATGAAGAAGGCGTTTTTTCTAACTCTTGTAAATTAGTAACTTGTGTTGGTAACTCTTTGAGGAACCTTGATGCAATAGAAGATTGCGTACGCCCAAACACTGTCCTTTGTTGTGTATAAAGCATATATAGTTTTTCTCTTGCACGTGTAATCCCTACATAGCATAATCGTCTTTCTTCTTCTAGCTTATCATCACCTTCTGTCATACTCATAAAGCTTGGGAATAATCCATCTTCCATCCCTGGCATAAATACAACCGGGAACTCCAATCCTTTTGCACTATGAAGTGTCATAAGGACTACCGAATTACTTTCCTCATCATAGTTATCTACATCCGCTACAAGAGCCACTTCTTCTAAAAACTCATCCAATGAAGGGTCATCTGAATTTTGCATATATGTCGCTGCTTTAGAAACAAGTTCTTGAATGTTGGCTATACGATCTTTGGCATCTTCTCCTTCTGTTTGTCTGAGATAGTTCGTATATTCTGTTTTTTCAATAATAGCTTCTAATAATTCTTTTACATCTCCATTTTGAGACATAGCTCTAAACTCTTGAATAAGGTAGACAAAAGTTAATACCTTTGTTGATGGTGCATTTCCTAATACCCCAAACTCCTTACACATTCTAGCAGCTTCAAAGAAGTCCATATTTTGATTTTGTGCATACTCTGCAATTGTATTTACACTAGCTGCACCAATCCCTCTTTTAGGCACATTAATAACCCTTTTAAGAGCTATATCATCTTTAAGGTTAGCTACTACTCTTAGATAAGCAATTAAATCCTTAATTTCCTTACGTTCATAGAACCTAGTCCCGCCTAACAAACGATACGGAATTGAATGATGAATCATCTTTTCCTCTATTGCACGAGACTGGGCATTCGTTCTATAAAGAATAGCATAGTCTTTATATTCTCTTTCTCCATTCTCAATTCCTCTTGAGATTAAATTAGCAATGGCATCGGATTCTCTATACTCATTATCTAATTCCATTACACTAATGACTTCGCCTTCTTCATTATCTGTCCAAAGATTTTTTACTTTTCTTCCTTGATTACGTGCAACTACTTTATTCGCTGCCTCTAATATGTTTTTGGTTGAACGATAATTTTGCTCTAATTTAATAACTTTGGCACCTGGTAAATCTCTTTCGAAATCCAAGATATTCGAGATATCTGCACCTCTCCAGCCATAAATTGACTGATCATCATCACCTACTACGCACAGATTATAGTGCCCTTTAGCTAATAGCTGCACTAAATGGTACTGCACACCATTAGTATCCTGATATTCATCTACTAAAATGTATTTAAATTTTCTTTGATAAAACTCTAATACATCTGGGTTATTCTGAAGTACTAAACAGGTATTCACTAAAAGATCATCAAAATCCATCGCATTATTTTCTTTTAATTTAGCTTGATAAGCTTCATAAATTTGTGCAATAACTTTCTCTCTATAATCTCCACCAACTTGTCTTAAGCAATCTTCTGGGAGAATAAATTCATTCTTCTTACTACTAATTGCACCTATCATACTTGATACAGGAAAATTCTTTTCATTAACATTAAGCGTCTTCATGACATCCTTCATAAGCGCTTTTTGATCAGAAGTATCATATATTGTAAAATATCTTCCATATCCAAGTCTTTCCCCATCTCGTCTTAGCATTCTCACACACATAGAGTGGAACGTACTAATCCACATGTCTCTTGCTAGATCATCTCCAATTAACCCGCCAACTCTTTCTCGCATTTCTGCTGCAGCTTTATTGGTAAATGTAATGGCTAAGATTGACCAAGGTGCAACATCTTTATTTTTAATAAGATGTGCTATTCTATGTGTAAGCACTCTTGTTTTACCTGACCCTGCTCCAGCTAATACCAAAAGAGGTCCTTCTGTATGGAGTACTGCCTCTTTTTGCATCGCATTGAGTCCTGCTACAAAATCCATAGTTCTTGTCCTCATTTCTATTTCTATTTCTTAATTCTATCTAGGACCAATTTATATCCATCTGATCCATAACTTAAACATCTATTCACTCTACTAATTGTAGCTGTTGATGCTCCTGTAAGCTGTTGAATTTCAATATAAGTTCTTTTATCTACAAGCATTTTTGCAACTTCTAAACGTTGTGCTAAAGCTTTCATTTCATTTACTGTACATATATCCTCAAAAAATGCATAGCATTCTTCTACTGTCTCTAATTTTAAAATTCCTTCAAAGAGTCTATCTGTCATATCATCTTTTAATTTTGAGTTCATGGCTCTGTCACCCCTCATCATTTGCTATTTTGTTACTTTACCATTCTACAGTATAAAACTCTCTATTTCAACTTGCTCCTCAAAACAAACTCTACAAGTTTATCTGGCATTGTATTCATAATAAGATGTTGTGGAAAATCTACTTCCTCTAATAAATTTTTTGATAGTTCAAAATCTCCTACCGCATAGCAAATATGTGCATCTGTTCCTACAATAATAGGTACCTCATGTATTTTACAAAATTCCAAGAGCTTTACTAAACATTCTCTTACTCCTGGTCTAAAACTTCCTGAAGTTAATGAAGCATTATTTACTTCTAAGAGTGTACCCGTTCTTTTAGAAGCTAATACAATTGCTTCTACATCAAATGGATAACGTGCATCTCCTGGGTGTCCAATAATTTTAATATGAGGATTTTCCATTACTTTAATAAGTCCCTTAGTTACTTCATTAGCTTCCGCAAACTCTATACATGGTGGATGTAGGCTTGCAATAGCAAAATCTAATCCTGCTAATGTGCTTTCGCTCAAATCTAAACCACCTTCATAATCTACAATATTAACCTCCGCACCTTTCAGTACTGTCACACCATAAATTTCTCTTGGAATAGCTCTTAGATTATGGAAATGGAACAAAGGTGCTCCTCCTGGCATCCCATCGCTATGATCTGCTATGCCAACCACTATTAATTCCTTTTCTCTTGCTTCTCTTACTATTTCATCTACTGTACTATAGGCATGTCCACTCGCCACGGTGTGTATGTGTAAATCTGCTAAATATTTCATTTTATCACCTTTTCTTTAGTTTTTTACCTTATTATATAAATCTATTTTTTCCTTATTTCCTTTATACTAAGTTTACATTTTATTATATTTCATTATCTATATTTTACATCCACCTTATTCCTGTTGCAAATTATTTAAATCGTACTATAATTATGTAAGGATAAAATTTTTATTTTTTGGAGCGAATCAAATGAGTCAGTACAAAACAGATTTAAAGCGAATTATCTTTATCATGTTAGGGACATTATTATCGGCTATTTCAACAAATGGTATTCTTGTTCAAAACAAACTATTAAGTGGTGGTGTAAGTGGTATCTCTATGCTTTTTCACTTCTTATTTGGTTGGAATATTAGTACCACGATTTTATGTCTAAACATTCCTCTATTTATTTTAGGATTTTTCTTCTTAAAGAAGAAATTCCTAGCTTATAGTTTATTTGGTATGATGATGCTTTCTTTTTGGATTGAAGTTACTAAAGGTATTGTTATTCCTACTGAAAGCCCTATTTCTATCATTTTAGTAGGAGGCTTCCTGAGTGGAATTGGTAATGGTATCATCTTTAGGGGAGATGGATCTACTGGTGGAACAGATATTATTTCTAAGATAGTGAATAAATATTTTTCATTCAGCATGGCAACTGTTAACTTAGCTATGAATGGTGTTATTATTTTCTGCTCACTATTTTTCTTCGGCTTAGATTTAGCCGTCCTTACTATTGCTACGATGTTTATTTCTAGTAAAGTTATTAACTTTGTAGTAGATGGTGTCAACTATAAACGTACACTCTTTATCATTACTGATGAAATGCATTATGAAACTATTGCTAGCGACATTATGCAAGAGTTACATAGAGGGGTTACAGTGATTCCAGCAACAGGTGGCTATACACATCACCCTCGATTTATTCTTTATACAACTATTGGTATTAGAGAGGTAGCTAAAGTTAAGCAAATTGCTGTTTCTCATGATCCCCATGCTTTCATGACTGTCTCTGAAACAGCACAAGTTATCGGGCGTGGACGCGGGTTTATTTCAGCTCAATTAGACTAATAAAAAAAGTAGGATAAATAATTTATCCTACTTTTTTTATCTATGTCCATCTATTTTAGCTTTCTCAAATCCATTATAGATTAAAGTTGCTTTTTCCTCATGATTATCTATTGTAAAACCACACTCTTTATACATATGGTAAATCTCTTGATTTGCTCTTGCACACCATAATCCATGTGGTAGTTTTTGTACACATAAGCTAACTAATTTAGTGCCTATTCCTTGATGTCTGTACTCCTCTTTTACTATAAGATCTTGAATAGAAGCAACCATTACTTTATCCGAAACAACTCTTACCATTGCTACAAGCTTTTCTTTATCCCATACTGTAAATGCCCATGCTGAATTTCTAAGTGCTATTTCAAATTTTTCATTTTGCCAATTTGAGGTTGTTGGACTTACCCATCCTGTTTGTACATACAAGGTGCGAAGTTTTTCTCCTGATACCCCCTCGGTCCCTTCTCTTATTATATATCCTTTAAAATACTCGTACATTGCTTATCTCCTATCTTAATTAACTTATCTTTAATTAAACTCATTTATCTATTCTACATCAATTCTACATATTTTTTAATGATTTAATTATAATTATTCATGTATACAAATATTTTCTTTACTCTCCTCTATAATTTTCAAACTCTCCTTTATATAAGCACCTACATCTTCTGGTCTGTGTGCATCTGATACAGTTATTATTTTTACACCCTGTTTTAATAAACTTTCCAACAGCCTTTTGTTAGGTCCTAACTCTGTGTGTCTATAATTAATATAAAGCCCACCACTAAATTCTGTTGCTACCTTATTTTGTTTTAACACACTCGCAAGTCGTTCATATACTTCCTTTAGATTATCACTTGGATCATATCCAAAACATTTAATAGAATCAGGATGCCCTAACTGAGTAAACAGTTTAGACTCTACTAACTGAATCATAATCTCATAATATCTTTTATAAACAGCATCCTTATCTTTTTGTTCCCAACTCCACTTTGTTTGACTATTATCAAATCCCCATCCATCAATCCAGTGAACTGAACCTATTAAGAAATCCCATTTATAACTTTTTAACTTTTCTTTTAGGATTTCTTCTTTTTCTGGAAAATAACAAACCTCTAATCCATAGTATATTTGTATTCCCCAATTTTCTTTTCTCATCAATTCTATAAACCTAGTATATTCTTCTAGTCTTAACTTAGGCGTTTTATAAAACCATTCAGCTTGCTCTTTGGCTACTATCTCATCTTTAAAAATAGACTCATATACTTCCTCAAATTCAATAAATCGGTGTGTATGCTCTACTATATAAAGTTGTGTAATTCCTTTATTCTTAGCTTGTTCTACAAACTGATTCATCCACTCCTTAGTATAGGGCCCTCTTTCTAAATGTACATGTCCATCAATCATACTATACTCCCCCACTTTATGCATCTATTCTATTTTATTATTCTATTAATTCTTCTAGCAAAAAAGACTCAAACCTTAGTTTGAGCCCTTACTCTATTATCTTATGATCGGTGGGAATCCCACTTTCTTTTGAACCTTACGCAATGTCTTAGTTGCTAAGTAGTTTGCTGTATCAGCATTTTTCTTAATGATTGAATCAATATATGCTTTGTCTTTTGATAATTCATTAAATCTAGCCTGCAGTGGTCTAAGCTCTTCTACTACAGCTTCTCCTACTTTCAGTTTAAAGTCACCATAACCTTTACCTTCAAATTCATTTTGAATTTGCTCTATATTCATACCTGTAATTGCACTATAGATTGTCATTAAGTTACTAATTCCTGGCTTAGCTTGTTCATCAAAACGTACACATGCATCTGAATCAGTTACCGCTCTTTTAAACTTACGAATAATTGTATCTGGATCATCTATTAATGAAATAGTCGCATTCACATCTTCATCTGACTTTGACATCTTTTTAGTAGGCTCTTGAAGACTCATAACTTTAGCTGCTACTTTACTAATATATGGTTCTGGCACTTTGAAAGTATCCCCATAAATTCCATTGAATCTTGTCGCTATATCACGTGCAAGTTCTAAGTGTTGCTTTTGATCTGCTCCTACAGGTACTAAATCTGTTTGGAATAACAGAATATCTGCTGCCATAAGTGCTGGATATGTAAATAATCCCGCATTAATATTTTCACCGTGGCGTTGTGACTTTTCTTTGAATTGAGTCATACGACTTAATTCACCCATATACGTATAACAATTTAAAATCCAAGCAAGTTCTGCATGTCCAGAAACATGTGATTGATAATAAATTGTATTTTTTTCTGCATCTAAACCTGCTGCTATATACTGCATTAATAGATTTCTTGAATTTTTTCTAAGTGTAGCTGGATCTTGTCTTACTGTAATCGCATGCATATCTACGATACAATATAAACAATTGTATTCTTCTTGAAGGTTTGTCCAGTTTTTTAGTGCCCCTAAATAATTTCCAAGTGTAATAACCCCTGATGGTTGCATGCCACTAAAAATAACTTTTTTATCGTTGCTCATGATTGCACCTCTTTATCTTTTACTATGCTTTTAATCGTATCAAATAACCATTTTAAAATCAAGGGAAAACGGAAGAGTCTGCCTTATTCTATAATGTTTTAAACTTATACTGTATATACCCCTCTTTGCTCTCATTGGGTAAAATCATTTCTAATCCCGATATTTCCTTATACCCTTTTGCATACATATTATGTGTATTTGTAGAACAACTTTGATTTTCTATACAGAAAAAAGGTTGATTAGGTGGTGTGAAAACTACTAAATGTGTAAACTCTTGACTATTACTCATTTCTACTAGAAGCTCTACTTCTGGATACTTAATTCGTGCTACTATCTCTCCTGCCAAATCAGTATACACATGATCTAAATTCAACTCTTGTACATCTGTGTACTGACTTAAATCGTAACCTGTTCCCCTCACCTCTAGTATTTCACCTGTAGGTAATTTTTCATCTGTCATTTTCATGATACTTTTAGCATTTATTTTAATTTCGCTTTTCCCTAATTTATTAAAGAACGGATGAAGTGCTATTCCATAAGGAAGCGTTTTTTCTCCCTTATTCTCTATAGTGTAAGTTACTCTTATTGTGTCATGCCCAATCTCCAAACAAATCGTTAGACTGCTTTCGAAAGGAAATTGTTTATAGACTCTACTCCCTTTGGAAAAATCTAATTTCCCTACCACCTTCACATCTTCCCTTACCTCGCCTGTTTCACAGGTTACTTCTTCTTGAAGTATACACTCCTTAAGCATAAAAACTGCATGATTTGCCATCCCATGCATTCCCATAGGGTAGGTTTTTCCTTCAAATATGAATTTATTATTTTCCACTCTATTTGGTGTAGGATACAGCAATGGAATCCCATAAGTAGCACCTTTATCACATCTCTCTAAATCCCACTCAATTACTGTATGCTCCCCTACAATTACTTTACATATATTCATGCCCTCTGTTGGATTGATCCATGCTTCTAGTGTCCTTTTCCCCTCATCCTCTCCTTTAATTTTCAAGATATTAAATCCATGTATTTTTTCCTCTGTAATTGTAAACATCTCTACTTTCCCTTTCTTAATCCGACTAAAAATTTAATTCTAATATAAATATATCATTTTTAATGTGCTAAGCCTACATTATAGTGTATAATCATACCATCTAATTTATTGAGCCTTGAAAGGAGTTATTATGAAAAAAATAGCTAGTTTTACCGTTAACCATCTTGATTTACTCGCAGGTATCTATGTATCACGTATTGATTATGTAGGTGAGGAAGCAATCACAACATACGATCTTCGTATGAAAATGCCAAATAAAGAACCTGTTATGCAAAATGCAGAAATGCACACTATTGAGCATCTAGGTGCTACATTCCTTCGTAATCATCCAACTTGGGCTGATGAGGTAATCTACTTTGGACCAATGGGATGCCGTACAGGTTTCTATGTCATCTTAAAAGGAGAAAAATCTTCTAAGGAAATCGCTCCACTTGTTACAGAAATGTTTGAGTTTGTAGCTAACTTCGAAGATGAGGTACCTGGTGCTTCTGCTCGTGACTGTGGAAACTATTTAGATATGAATTTACCTATGGCTAAATGGGAAGCTAAAAAATATGTGGATGAGGTACTTCATAACTTGACTATGGAGAGATTAAGTTATCCAGAGTAGAAATTAGAAGTAGTCCGTAAATAGAAGAGGGCGTATGTGCTTCGTTTCTTCCGTTGTAGTGAATGTCAAAACTCTAAGTGTCTTTTATAAAGCTAACAGGCTAAACTCGCTGTCGCTCAAACAGTAGCCTTAAAAACAGCTTTAGAAAACACACTAAGAGTTTTAGACATCCCCTCCAAAGGAAGGCCTCAGCACATACGCCCTCTTCTATTTACTACCTTATCCCCTTGTCTTTCCCACTCATTTTTTAATAGTTCAATAATTTTTTAGTATCCATCAGTATCTATTGGTATAGGCTGATTATGATTTTATTGTTATTATCCTTTACTAACATATAGTTTTTTATTTTTAATCGCATCGCATAGCTTACCCTACTCATTATCTTCTTACCTTACCCCTTACTGTAGAAAATCTACCCTATTTGAATAGTATAGCCTGAGGAGTGAAGGGCGGAAAAAGTATCCTACGGAGTAGGTTGCAAAAAAATCTTAGTGAACTATTTTGCTGGCTCTTAGCCCTACTGTCTAACCGTAGGGAGTTTAGGGCGTTCAGTAAAATGGTGAGCTTAGATTTTTTACAACCTGCGTAGTGAGATACTTTTTCCACCCTTCACTCCTCAGGCGGCCCTTCTCTTCATCTCTAATTTTCTACAACCGACTATTTTCTTTCCTCAATTTCCTATGAAATTTCATTTCTACTTCTGTTAAATTTTGCTCTTCTTTTATACTCCTGATTCTGTATAAATAAAATATAATTTGTCTTAAAATAATAGGTATGCTTACCATCATCATCATACATACTATATTTTTAAGCCCAAGATCTACTGCTTCACTAATCCCTATCTCACCCAATAAGCTAACGTATGCCTCTAGTGCTACTGTAAATACAAATGCTAACCAACATACTGTTTCCAAAAATGTTTCAAAGTGTAATTCTTTGAGATACCCATCTTGTGTATATGTTTCTTCTTGCATAGCTTCATCTTGTTTGTGATTAGCTTTTGAAATTTTCTTTATTAACTTAGTTAAAGACCTAGAAGGTGCTATGATTTGCAAAATAATATAACCTATTAAAATACCACTTAGCACAATTAACGTATTAAGATTAAAATAACTCTCTAAATTATAATTGTTAGGGTAAGAAGAAAATAAAATACTATTAAACGTCAAACTCATAAAAAGTAGCGTGGTCCAATATACTAATTTACTTCCTACAATACTCATCTTTTGCTTTAGTTTATGCTGCATCATAAATACAGCTATTCCTATTGTTAAAATCAGTATTTGGACTGCTAGTATCATATAACCTCTCCTTTTACTTCTAAGTTTTCTTCTAACCTTTGTAACTCTTCTATATATTCATGTTTAATCGCTAAATCTGCTATTTTTTGTTTTGCCCAAATAATAAATTTAGTTCGTATTAAAACATATCTTTCCTCTGTTACTTCTTCTTCTTTTTTGAGTAAAATAATGTCTTCCCTACTTAATATATTAGCTAAGTTAAATTGGCAAAGTATCGCTAAAAAAACATTGTACTCTTCTAACTTATTCATTGGACACCACATAGAATAGCCACTTTCCATTCCTTCTGGCATTAATTCAAATCTTCTTAGGAATCTTTCTAATTGAAGTAGTGCATTTTCTACTACATCTCCGTCTGTTCCCTTCACATGATTTTCTATAATGGTAGCTAATAATAACTCTTCTATTGCTTCTTTAGATTTACCGACTATATCTTTATTATTCTTTGCAAAGAGTGGTGTTTTTTCTCTTCCTTGCATTAAAGAGAAGAGTAATGTTAACCCATCTATTAAGACTGCAAATCCTAAACAAAACCATGACATTGCTTGAGCATCATTGCTCTGTAGTAGGTTATTGATTGGTAAAACATATAAGTTATGAATCATATATTTTTCATCATTTAAATGAATAGGTTCTTCTAATCCTTCCATTTGATTGAGGAGGTAAGCTGCACTTTTTAGTTCAGATTGCATCTTAGTATAGAGCAGCATAGCATCTTTCTCTGCTAGGTATACTTCTTGATTAGATACCTCTATATCATAGGCTTCTTTATATACTTGCTCTTTGATTGCCTGTAAATCTTTCATCATTACTGCTTCATTCTGACTAAGTATCATGAAGTTTCCTAAGTCTGTTTTAAAATCGCTAAAATCTTTCTTCACCTCTAGGCCTTCCACCACTGTATATAGATTAGTTAAGACTGTTGAGAATATCTCCTTTTTTCCCTCTTGTTGAATAATAAAGTTCAGGCAATATTCTTGAATAGACATTAGTTGTTCATCAAATGTGCTATTTTCTTGAACCTCTGTTATCAACTTATACATTGCATTAATAACTTTTTCCATCTGTTCTTTACTTGTTTGGACTTGTATACTTTCACTCATGAAATCATCTTTTGTTTTACCGCCTAATAATGCTTTCACTTCATTTTCATAAAGTTGATTCTTTAAATCTGCATCTTGTTTAGTCGTATCTGTAATCATATTACCTACTGCTGCATTATATTTAGCCATATCTGCGTAATAGCGATCTAAGTCATCTCCATAATTGTAAATATTAGGCTTTTTTAATGCATTTGTTTGAGGATTAATTTTTCCTGTATCAACTTTTATCCCTTGTATTTTTTGATTTAATACCTCATTTTCTTCTGCTTGCTTTGTAAGCGCTGTATGTGTAGTACTTAGTTCTCCTACTAAGTCAAAAATATATTCCTTCATATTATTGTCAGCTTGGTCAATGACTAATTGATACTGCTTTGTTATATTGCCGTAGATTTGTTGATACCTTTCTTCTAAATAATCTATAGGTGAGTTAATATGATTATAAATTCCTATATAAGAAAAATATGTTGAACATAATGTAGCCATAATCAATATCATTACAAGCCAAAATTTAAAGTGTCTTCTAATCGTATGACTCATACAAAATACAATAAGTTGTATTGATAATGCAAAAAGTAAGGGGGCACTTAATCCCAAAGGTAATGCTACTCCTCCAAAATAAACTTTGCTTCCTTCATAAGTAGTAGCTAGTGAAATAAGCTGCAAAAATACTGTAACAAGTACCACTAACCATGCTAATGTTGTCGGGTTAAATAGCACCTCTGTTCCTCTATAATCTGTGCCTCTTAGCATATCTTGAAAAAATTGTTGTTCTTTTTTTATGCTATGCGCTTGATGTCTCTTTCCCACCGCCCTGGCTATCTTCTCTTTCATCGACATCGGTTTACACCTCTCATTTCCATTTTCTATTTCCTATCTATTATACATACTAATTCTTATGAAAAAGCCTACAGAATTCTTAAGATTTCTTAAGAATTCTATATTCTCCTATTTTACTTACTCTTGCTACTTATTAATTATATTTCTTAGCTTTTAGCACATAATAATTTTATATCTTTTCCTTTTTCCATCTTGGAAAGTTTATGTTATAATACCAGTTGACATAATGATTTTAACTTAAGGAGTAAACTATGACAAAAAAAGATCAGCCTACGTTAAAAAGGGAACTAGGCTTAGCTACTGCTACCGCTATTGTAGTAGGAAACATGATGGGTTCTGGTATCTTTACTTCACCTCAAAGTTTAGCACAAGTATCTAGCCCATTCATCACTATTCTTGCTTGGATTATTACAGGTATAGGATCTGTAATTTTGGCATTATCTTTTGCCAATCTAGGAAGCAAATACCCATCTACCGGAGGACCTATAGTTTATACACATAAGGCCTTTGGAGAATTTACTGCTTTCTTAGTAGCTTGGACATTTTGGATCGGTTCATGGATTGGTAATGCTGCTATTATTACAGCTATTATCAGATATCTTACAACTTTCTTCCCATCACTTGCTACTAACGGACTTTTATCCTTTGGACTTTCTTCTGCTATCCTATGGATATTTACTTATATTAACTACAGAGGCGTTAAAGATGCTGGTTATGTAAGTGTAATTACTACTATTTTAAAACTTGGTGTTATTTTAGTCTTTATGATTGTCGCTCTCTTTGGCTTTAATCCTGACTATTTACACACCTATTCCTCTCCTGAGGTTACTGGACTTGGTAGCCTTCCAGCTGCTATCGCTGTGACACTTTGGTCTTTCATCGGACTAGAAAGTGCAGCTATCTCAGGTGGAGAGATTAAAGACCCAGAAAAGAATATCAAACGTAGTACATTCTTAGGTACATTATTTGCTGCTATTATCTATCTATTCTTATCTGTTCTCGCTATGGCAGCGATGCCACAAGCAGATCTAGCTGCATCTGATGCACCACTTGCTAGTATTATTAATCATATAACCGGAGCGAGTTGGGGTGGTGCTTTTATTTCATTAGGTATTGTTATTTCGGCTGCTGGGGCAACTAGTGGATGGATTCTAACGACTGCTAGACTTTCATTTGCTGCAGGTGAAGATAAACTTTTCCCTAAGTTTTTTGCCAAGGTACATCCTAAATATAATACGCCATATGTATCCTTAATTATTACAAGTATTGCTACAAATCTTCTGCTCATCTTAAACTATTCATCTAGTTTAACTTCAGCTTTTGATTTTATGATTAACCTAGCAACCATTGCTTTTATTCCAGCTTATGCACTTACAGCATGTGCTGAGATTGTATTAACCTTCAAGAGAGAGCATAAACTTAGCATTGGAAGATTCTTAAAACATAGCTTCTTCTCATTACTAGCATTTATTTACTCTATCTATATTATCTATGGTTCAGGGTCTGAATCAGCAATGTGGGTATTCATTCTGATGTTTGTCGGCATTCCATTCTATGTCTATAAAAAACTTCAAGATTCTCACGAATAATTTGAAACGGGCGCCTTATAAAAATAATTACTAGCCCTACAAATAAATGCGATATAAAACTAGATCTCTAATTAGTTTTATATCGCATTTATTTGTAGGGAGATTTGTAGATTTTGTAACACCTCTTTAAATCTGATGTTGAATAGCTTTTTCTAAAATCGTTATAGCTTGATCAATCTCTTCTCTTTCAATAATTAAAGGTGGTACAAATCGGATGACTTTTTCTCCTGCTCCTACTATCAACATTCCTGCATCTATACATTCTCCTATTACTTCTTTTGCAGTTCCACTTAGTTCAATCCCCTGCATCAGACCTATACCCCTAACTTCTATAATCATAGGATACTTTTCTTTTAGCTTTAAAAGTTCTCCACGTAGATATTTTCCTATTTCCTGAACATGTTGTATTCTATTATTGTCTATTAATTCTTCTAATACTACTGATGCTGCCGTAGTTACTAATGGATTTCCTCCAAAAGTTGAAGCATGGTCTCCAGGTATAAATACATTAGCCTCATCATTACATAGCATAGCGCCTATCGGTACACCTGCACCAAGCCCCTTAGCTAAGGTAATAATATCTGGTTGAATTTCAAATTGTTCATATGCAAATAAACTTCCTGTACGACCTATCCCAGTCTGTACTTCATCTATAATCAATAAAGCTTCATACTGCTTACAAAGTTTTTCTACCTGTTGCAAATAAGCTTTGTTGCCTACTCTTATTCCACCTTCTCCTTGGATAACTTCTAGAATAACAGCACAGGTATCTTCATCTATAATTTGTTTTAGGCTCTCTATATCATTATATTCCGCGTATTCAAATCCACTCACCATAGGTGTAAAGCTTTTCTGATACTTTTCTTGCCCTGTAGCAGTCACTGCACCATAAGTTCTACCATGAAAAGACTGATACATACTGATAATTTTAGTTTTTGATGGAGCCTTTGTCTTCCCATATTTTCTTGCGGCTTTTAGCGCAGCTTCATTAGCTTCTGCACCACTATTACAAAAAAATACTTGATTAAAAGTAGAGTTTTCTACTAATAATTTTGCAGCTTTCACTTGTGGTTCTGTATAATATAAATTAGACACATGAATAAGTTTATCTATTTGCGCCTTAAGTGCTTCTTTTAACCTTTCATGCCCATACCCTAAACTATTAACAGCTATACCTGCACACATATCTAAATACTTTTTTCCAGCTTGGTCATATACATAACAGCCTTCTCCTCTATCTAATATAAGAGGAAATCTACTATATGTATTCATAATATATTGTTGTGCCTCTTCTATACATCCGTACATATTTCATCCTCCTTATGATACATCATCGTTCCTATCCCTTTCTTAGTATAGATTTCAAGAATAAGGGCATGTTGTAATCTACCGTCTAAAATATGCACCATAGATACCCCCTTATAGAGTGCTTTCATACAGCATTCTACCTTTGGTATCATTCCCCCTGCAATAATTCCTTTTTCAATATACTTTTTGGCCTGTTTAGTTGAAAGATAGGAAATCAGTGAGTTTGAGTCATTTTTATCTTTTAACACCCCTTCTACATCTGTAAGAAATACTAATTTTTCTGCTTTTAATGCTGATGCTATCGCTACTGCTGCATAGTCTGCATTAATGTTATAAGTATTTCCTTGATCATCTGCTCCTATTGGTGAGATAATTGGGATAAAGTCATTATCAATTAACGTTTTGATAATCTCTGTATTCACTTTAGCAATTTCTCCTACATATCCTAAATCTACATATCCTTTATTAATTTTAGTTGTTTCTAAAAGTCTTCCATCTTTCCCTGTAATCCCTACAGCATTCCCCCCATGTTCATTAATCATACTGACTATAGATTTATTCACTTTTCCTGCCAAAACCATCTCCACTACTTCAACAGTCTCTTTTGTTGTTACACGTAATCCATCCACAAACTCAGATTGAATGCCTACACGATCTAGCATTTGATTAATTTCAGGTCCTCCACCATGTACAATAACAGGTTTTAATCCCACTAATTTCATCAGTACAATGTCCTGTACAATACTTTGATTAATCTCTGGATCTAGCATAGCACTACCACCATATTTTACTACTACTATATTTCCATTAAATGCACGTATATAAGGTAGTGCCTCTATCAATACCTTTGCTTTTTCTATACTTACTAAATCTGTCACTCTTTATTCCCCCTTCAACTTAACTTCTATATTCACCATTTATTTTGACATAGTCATAACTCAAGTCACATCCCCACGCTGTTACCGACTCTTCTCCTTCATTCATGCATACCCTTACCTTAATCTCTCTTTCACTCAATATTTCTTTAGCTAAATTTTCATCAAATAGGATTGGATTACCATACCTAAATAGCTGTATTGAACCTTTAGCACTCTCTATCACAAGTTCCACCTTTTCTGGATCAAACTTTTCTCCTGAATAGCCCATAGCAGCAAGGATCCTTCCCCAGTTAGCATCTTCACCAAAAAATGCTGTCTTCACTAAATTAGAGGTTAAAATACTTTTCGCTAATGTTTTTCCTTTTTTAAAACTCTCAACTTCATCTATTTGAACTTCTAAAAGTTTAGTTGCCCCTTCTCCATCTTTGACAATAGAAATCGCAACATATTTAAGTGTTTCTTCTAACATCTCACAAAACTTATAGAAGTTTTTATCTTCAAATTGAATGATCTTATTACCCGCTTCTCCATTAGCAAGCACAATCACACTGTCATTTGTACTTGTATCACCATCCACTGTAATCATATTAAAAGTCTTATTGACGCATTTACTCAAAGCTTTTTGTAACATCTCTTGTGTAATGCTTACATCCGTACAAATGAATGCCAACATCGTAGCCATATTGGGATGAATCATCCCAGAGCCTTTACCTATAGCTCCTAATGTTACTTCTGCTTCTCCAATTTCTCCCCCAATTGCAATCTCTTTAATAAATGTATCTGTTGTCAAAATAGCTTGTGCTGCATTAGTCGCTGCTACTTCCGTGTCATCTACCTTAGCGCATACCATCCCTATTCCATCTGCAATAACGCCCATTGGAAGCGGTACACCTATCACACCTGTGGAACAGACTAATACCTCTTCCTTCTGAATAGCGAATTGCTCTGCTACTCGCTCTGCCATAGCCACTGTATCTTGATACCCCTTTTGACCTGTTACAGCATTAGCATTTCCACTATTAATTACAACAGCATGCACAGGCATTTCTTCCGATAATATTTCTTGGTCCCATAAAACTGGGGCTGCTTTCACTACATTCGTTGTAAATGCTCCTGCATATACACAAGGTGTTTGGCTATAAATAACTGCTAAATCTTTTTTGTATTTTTTTATTCCTATAAACTCCCCTGCAGCCTTAAATCCTTTAGCTGCCACGATTCCTTTTGCTTTTAATTTCATCACGTTTCCTCCTAAGCTGGAAATATAGGTGGCATATTAATTCCTAAATGCTCTTCCCATCCCATCATAATATTCATATTTTGTACAGCCTGACCAGCTGCTCCCTTAACTAAATTATCTATACTACTTACTATAATCACACGGTTACTCCGTTCATCTATTTTAAAACTTATATCACAGTAATTAGATCCTTTGACCCACCTCGTCTCAGCTATCTTTCCCTCCGCTAATAATCTCACAAATTTTTCTTCTTGATAGTATTTATGATAAGCTGCTTCGATAGCTTCTCTCGTTATTCCAGCCTTTAGACTGGCATAGATCGTAGTAAGTATGCCTCTATTCATAGGTATTAAATGCGGTGTAAAACTTATACAGACTTCTTCTTCTCCAATATTTTCAAGATGCTCTTCTATTTCTGGTGTATGTCTATGTGTTGTTAACCCATAGGCTTTGATGCTTTCATTACACTCTGTAAAATGAGTACCTAGGTCAAGACCCCTTCCTGCTCCACTTACCCCAGACTTAGCATCAATAATGATAGAATGCGTATGAATAAGTTTTTCCTTTACTAAGGGCAATAAACTTAACAATGAACATGTGACATAGCATCCTGGATTAGCAATAAGATTTGCTTCTTTAATCTCTTCCCTATTCCATTCACATAACCCATACACCGCTTCTTCCCATACTTCTTTTCCATAATGAGTTGTTTTATACCACTTATCATATGCCCCCAAGCTAATTCTAAAATCCGCCCCTAAATCAATAACTTTAGTCTGTTTAACTAACTTACTATTAACTACTTTACTTGCTATCCCATGCGGTAAGGCAATAAATAATATATCTGCTTCTATTTTTCCTAAATCATCTTCTATACATGTGTGATCTACTAAATTTAAAAATTGGGGATATACTTCACTATAATCTTTGCCTACATAACTATGAGAACTCAAAAAACCTATGTCTATCTCAGGGTGATTATAAAGTAATCTGACTAATTCTTCCCCTACATATCCTGTTGCGCCTAATATAGCTACTTTCTTCATAACAATCCTCCCTCCAAAACTTTTTTTATTTTCTGTTTTTTATAATTATAAATTCTAACCGCTATTTTTTCAATAGTTTTTTATTATAATTATTCATTTTTTTAAATTTTTATTCATTATTTCATACTTTAGAATTTACATAATGCTGATAATTTCTCTATTTTTAATTTAATTTTATATTTCCATTGTATACTTATACATAAATAGAAAAAGAGCAGGAAACTTTTTATGTCTCCTGCTCTTTTTCTATTTTCATACCTTTTATTATAAGAATCATCATCCCTATACAAAGTATGATATCTCCTAAGCTAATAATGAAAGCAATTTGATTTAATCTAATAGGAATAATATCTCCTAATACTTTAAACCAAGTTTCTTCACTCATTATTTGATAAAGTCCTTTATCTGTCAATCCACCTTGTTTACCTATCCACTCTAATGCCTTAACACTCACTGGCATAGCTCCTCCATTTGCAAATATCACTATTGCATTAAGAAAAAAGCCTATTGCCATCAAAATAATTTCTTTACTTGCCCTATTAAAAAAGACAAATGCAAAAATGAATAGGTACATCACTAAATCTAATATATATGTTAGCGTTCCTAATTCCCATACTTGATTTTGTAATAATAAATTAATACCTCTTTCTAACACAAATCCTATGAAAATAAGTCCTATATATTTAAATTCCAAATGAATTAAGTTACTCATTTTTCCTTTTAGAGTGTATCCTATCACAATTGCAATAAAAAGTGATATAGCAAACATCATTCACTCTCCCAAATTTGATCTAGTTCTTGACTAGTCTGCGCAATTTTTAGGTAAGCTGCTGCTACTTTAGGATGAAACTGTGTACCTAAATATTTATTAACCTCTTCCATAATAACTTCTTTTGGTAGGCCCTTTCTATACGGTCTATCACTAGCCATCGCATCAATTGTATCAGCAAGCTGTATGATATAAACTCCTATATCTAATTCCTCTCCGCTTTTACCCTCTGGATAGCCTTTGCCATCATATCTCTCATGATGATGTTTTACAATAGGCACTACGTATTGTAAATTCTTAATATCTTTGATAATACCTGAACCTATAGTTGGGTGACTTTTAATAATATTAAACTCCTCATCTGTTAACTTACCAGGTTTGTTGAGTATATTATCACTTATTCCCATTTTCCCTACATCATGAAGCATTGCAGCTATACGCAACTTCTCTACTTTCCACTGATTAAATCCTAATTCTTTACCGAGTATAACTGCTATCTCTGCTACCCTATGAGAGTGCCCTTGAGTATACTTATCTCGTGCTTCCATGGCATTCATCAGTGTTGCTACAGTTTGGATAAACTGTGATTGTGCTTCTGCATAATATGTAAATGTATATTTAACAAGTAAAATAGGGAATAAAATAAAAATTATACCCCAGTATTCATATGTTAAAAACGCCTTTGTTAATATTATTCCAAATGGAACCATTATTAGATAGTTTAAAAAGGTTAATTTTATGTTTGTTCCAAAGCAATATATTATATTTTTTCCACTCTTAATCCATATTAATATAGCAATAATAAAATTGTTAACAACTAAGTGTATCATACTAAATACAAGAATAGGAATTACATTATAGTATCCATTTCCCATTAAATCTGTACTCACTAAATATCCAAAATTAGCAAGAACTAACGTAATAACTAACATACTACAGTTAAATAAAGTTCCATAAAAAGGTGTATTAAATATATGCTTATACTGGTTATCTCCTATTTTTAATACTCTTATTAAAAATCCTCCCAATAAAATTATCATTCCTTGAAATGGTCCTAGTAAAATATATGTTGCTAATGTAATTGCAAACGTAGTACTAAACGAAAGTCCATTAAAACAAAATGTAATACTTTCTGTTATGCCTGTTATTAAAACAAAAAACATCACTATAGAATAATCTGTTATTTGAGCTTGATAATATCCTTTGCATAATCCAACTATTATTCCTATAATAGCAAGTATATACATACAAAAAAAGAAGCCTTTTTCTTTTAAAGACAACCCCTTCATCTAAATCCTCCTATATATAAAAGCCAATTATATAATTAATTATAATCTAAAATATTACTGTTACTTGTGATCCACCTGCAATAGCAAGTGCTAATAAAGCAAATACGATTGGCATGAATTTTGCAATATTATTTTTCATCTGTATTTCCCCCTTTATGTAGATTAACAGACGTCCGCTAATGTCCTGTCATGTTTCCTCTCCGCTAAAGGGTTTTATTTTTCATATAATTGGCCTCTATAACAAATTAATTATCAGAAATCCTTCTATTGATTGCATCTAAAGCTGCTTTGACAATAGCCTCGTTGATATCATCTCTAATCACTACAGCTCCTACTAAGGTTTCTTCTTTATCTTTAACAAGAATGTTTACTACTACACAAACAAAACTTACATCTCTACTTGTACTTAGCAATACATCTTGTACATCAAACCCATAGGCATCCCCTACGACTTGACCAACAACACCTAGTGTTGTTTTTGCTACTATCTTATATCTATTATTAATTGTTTTAATGCAACTTTTTACACATTCAAACTCTTCACCTTGATGACTTAAACGTACTTTACATTCTATATTTGCACCTTGTGTTTCTATTGAAACACCTTCATATTTAATACGTTTAATTCTTTTGATTGTACCATTATCAATTTGTGCTATACTAATTACTTTTCTATCAATCCTGTAATCAAACATCGCTAATAAAGTAGACTCTATATCTCTAACGATTTGTTTAGGTGATCTCATCATACTTGCTACAATATGTAGTTCTTCTAATTTATTATCAGCTTCTACGCTTTTTACATAGAGTACGCCATCAATCTTTTTTATAATATCAGTAAATAATTGGTAATCCATTTTTTCCCCCTGTTATTCACCCGTTCTTTTACTAACTTATTAAAATTATACATAATTTTAAAAGAAATAACAACATAGTTTAAGCGGGTATTGTTTTTATTGTAAAGTTTTGTATCTTTTATGTTGGAATATGCCTATTATATCATCGACCATTTTCTGTTTACAAACATATTTTTCTTTTATTTATTATATTTTTTTCATGTTCAAGTAAATATTCTTTTATATTTATTCTATCTCCCGCATATCCTACCATTTTTCCACTTTTCCCAATTACTCTGTGACAAGGAATTATAATAGGCATTCTATTAACCCGATTAGCCTGACCAATAGCCCTAACAGATTTAGGGTTTCCTATTTGTATTGCAACATCTTGGTAACTAACTACCTGTCCATATGGAATCTGAGCAACTGCTCGCCAAACTTTTTCTCTGTATTCTGTTCCTACTATTTTAAAAGGCAAATTAAATTCTTTTCTCTTTCCCTGAAAATATTCTTTTAATTGTAAATTTGCCTCTTTACCAATATTACTTCCTTTTTTTATGTCGGGAAATTCCTCTAATCTTTGTTGCCACTCATCCTTAAATAAGTTGATTTCTATTATTTCCTCATCTGTAGTTAACACACAAATTTCACCTACGGGTGTGTTTGAAATTTCATAATATATTGCCATTGATTATTCCTCTTGTTCTATCTCATTATACTCTTGGTAATAAGCATACACTTCTTGTACATCTTCTTGTGTTATGCCATCTCTTATAGTGTCTATAATAATCTCTTTAGTAGCTATCGGAAAATGCTGTATAAACTTCAAAATATCTTTCTCACTAATTATCTCTCCTGCTTGTATAGCTTGTCCTATTTTAGCTGTTACTGTGCGATCTTCCAAGTAATAGGTTAATGTATAAATACCTATTCCCCCTCCTATAAGTGCTAAAATAACATACCCAATAAGTTTTATATAATAAACTTGATGTTGATTTTTTTCTATTCTTTTCATGGTGCATCACCTCTTTAGTTTAGTAATAGAGTTATTTCCTTTATCACAAAATTTATTCAGGTGATGGGGTATCTATCTACTATAAAATAAGAGCTAAGATATCAGTATCTTAACTCTTCATCAACCCAAACTTTAGCCCCCTCTTTATCTGCTTGTATCATTTGAATTTGCCATTTATCATCTAAATTTTCTAGATAACTTATCATTTCTTTTCTAAAAGAGACTACATTTTTTACCACTGCTATAATAGTTGGTCCTGCTCCACTTAAAAACGTTCCCTTAGCCCCACACTTTTTTGCTTGTTCTATAATTTCTTTCATATGTGGAATCAATTGCATTCTATACGGCTGATGAAATCTATCTTCCATAGCTATTTTTAAATTTTCTACATCACCTGTAAGCATAGATGCTGTAAGCAATGCTGCTCTAGATGTATTAAAGATTCCATCCTCTAAAGAAATTTGTTTTGGTAAAACTTTTCTAGCTAATTGAGTGGATAAGGTAAACTGCGGGATCATAATTGCAAAGTGTATATTTTCTGCTACTGGCACCTTTACGTATTTCATATCCTCTTTACTCATCGCCCCTACCGTCATTCCACCTAGTAATGCAGGCGTAGTATTATCTGGGTGCCCCTCTAGCTGAGCCGCCATTTGAACTAACTCTTCCTTTGAGAAAAAACTATTACTAAGTGCATTAGCAATATGTAAACCCGCTACAATACATGCTGCACTGCTTCCTAGTCCTCTAGTGTGTGGAATTTGATCTTGTTGAATGATCCGAATACCTGGCACCTTTTTTCCTATCACTTCATAGAAATGACATATGGTTTGATAAATAAGATTTTTCTCATCTGTAGGAATATCTGCACTCCCACTTTGGATAATAATCTCTAATCCTTCTGTTATTTCCTCTGCATATATGATGTTATACATTTGTAGGGCCATACCTATACAATCAAATCCAGGTCCCATATTAGCTGTTGTTGCAGGAACTTTTACCTTAATCATATTTACCCACCCTCTATTTTTTATTGTCTAGCGCCTTTATAGTACGCTTTTAATCGTTTGATAAATCTCTTCAATCATTTCATCTATTGCCTTTGTACCATCAATAACTACAATAGGGTCTTTCGCTTCCTTACATATCATTTTATACCCATCTTCTACTTTCTGATGGAATTCTTGCCCTTCCAAATCTAGCCTATTAATATCTTCTACATGTTGTTTTCTAGCCATACTTACTTGAACTGGTATATCGATAATAATATTTAAGTCTGGATAAATATCACATACAAATGCATTCAATTCTCTTACTTTATCTATCCCCAGGCCTCTTGCATATCCTTGATAAACTAATGAACTCAAATAAAATCTATCTGTAATAACAATTTTTCCTTCTTTCAATGCTGGTAGAACCTTACTTACTAAATGTTCTCTTCTAGCGGCTAAGTATAATAGAATTTCTGTTTTAGGATCTACATGATAATCCATAATGTTATTTCTAATAGCTTCTGCTGAAGGAATTCCCCCTGGCTCTCTTGTAATAACAACTTCTAATCCTTCTTTCTCAAATCGCTCTTTAAGCACCTTTGCAGTAGTTGTCTTCCCTGTTGCTTCTCCACCTTCTAATGCTATAAATAATCCTTTTCTCATGTTGTCTTTCCTCCTTATGTCTAGATATATCTTTTAGTTTACCACTTATCTATAAGATATATCTAGACATAATTAAAGCTACCTCATTTACTTTTAGCATTTTATCAAGGCAGCTTTAATTATTTTGTATTTTCTTTAGTCCATTAAATGAAATTTATCATGAATTGCGTTCATTGCTCTCTTCATATCATTTTTATCAATAAGTATAGAAATCTTGATTTCTGAAGTTGAAATCATATGTATATTAATATTTGAATCAAACATAGCTTCAAACATTTTAGATGCAACACCCGCATTCGCTACCATTCCTGCTCCTACTACAGAAACTTTTGCAAGATTTTCATTGTAATCTACATCCTTTGCACCCCATCTATCCATATTTTGAGATACAATCTCTTTCACTTCTGCTAATACCGTATCTGCTACGGTAAATGAAATATCCTTTGTACCATCTCGACCAATAGATTGAAGAATAATATCTACATTAATATTTTTCTTTGCAAGTGTGGCAAATATATCAAAAGCTTTTCCTGGTGTATCTTCTATTCCAATTAAAGATACACGTGCAATTTCATCATCTCCTGCTACCCCACTAATCAACATTCTTTCCATCTTGCATGCCTCCTTAACTACTGTTCCTTCTGAATAATTTAAACTTGACCTTACAACTAATTCTACATTATATTTTTTAGCTACTTCTACAGACCTATTGTGTAAAACCTTTGCCCCTAGTGAAGCAAGTTCTAGCATTTCATTGTACGTAATTTCTTTCAGTTTTCTAGCATCTTTTACAATTCTTGGGTCAGCTGTATATACACCATCTACGTCTGTATAGATCTCACACTTATCTGCATGTAACGCTGCAGCAATAGCTACCGCCGTTGTATCAGATCCTCCTCTTCCAAGTGTCGTAATATCATCAAATCTATTAATTCCTTGGAACCCTGTTACAATAACGATATTTCTTCTATCAAGTTCCCTTCTTATACGATCTGGATCTATCTTTTTAAGACGTGCATTCCCATAAGCTGAAGTAGTTGTCATCCCAACTTGGTACGCATTAAGTGATATAACTGGATAGCCTAACTTTGTCAGAGCCATAGCCATAAGTGCGACTGACTGCTGCTCACCCGTGCTTAACAACATATCTAACTCTCTCTTAGATGGATTAGGTGATATTTCCTTTGCTTTTGCAATTAGTTCATCTGTTGTATCTCCCTGAGCAGATAATACAACCACTACATCATGACCTTCTTTATATGAATTTATAATCCTGTTTGCTACATTAAATACTCTTTCCGCATTGGCTACAGAACTACCTCCAAATTTTTGTACAATTAACACATGCTTTCCTCCTAACAAATAATTAATTCAAAAAATTATTTTTAGAAGTTATTATAACATATTTTATAAATTTGTATATACTATTTAGTCAAAAAATAATTCATTAACATATAACCATTTTCTATATTATTTTTAGTCATATTCGCAAACTTTTCTGTATAAGCTTGATTTTTACTTATATTTTTATTCAGATTGCTACAATAAATCATAAAAGGAACCGCATCATCTGTGTGTGTTCTTAACTTAACTGGTGTAGGATGATCGGGAAGTATCATAATCTTATGTTCTAATTCATTTTTCTCTAGTTCATATAATATTGGTCCAAGTATCTTCTCATCTATTAGTTCGATGGCCTTAATCTTATTTTTCAGATCACCTTGATGACCACACTCATCTGGTCCTTCTAGATGAATATATACAAAATCTTGATCTTGTTGAATTAACCAATTGATTGCCGCCTGAGTTTTCCCTTCATAATTAGTATGCACAGTCCCTGTAACACCTGCTACATTAATCGAACGCATTCCGGCACCTATTCCAATGCCCTTTATTAGGTCTACCGCTGAAATTACAGCACCTCTTATACCATACTTCTCATAAAAATTAGGTAATGTAGGTTTGGTTCCTTCCCCCCATATCCAAATACTATTGGCAGGTTTTAATCCCTCTTTTATCCTACGCTGATTAATAGGGTGATTTTTTAAAATATCATAACTTCGCTTCATGTATTCCCATAGAATAAGCTCGTTTATACCTTTTGGTTTATATTTCTTAATTGATTTTCCTAAGATATCGTGGGGTGGGGTAAGTCTAATTTGAGTACTTCCACCATCCCATACTAATAAATGTCTATAACTTACGCCTGGATAAAACTGTCGCTCCTTATCGCCAAGTTCCTGTGCAATTGTTTGAATTAATTGATTGGCTTCCTCTGTGGTAATCTCATCAGCGCTATAATCTAAGATTTTCTTTTCCTCATAATCTTCTTCTTCGCTTACTGTTATTAAATTGACTCTAAAAGTAACATCTGACTCCTTTAAATCTACACCTATACTCAACGCCTCTAAAGGACTTCTTCCAAAATAATACTTTTGAGGATCATATCCCAATACAGAAAGATTAGCTGTGTCACTGCCTTTAGGACATCCTAATGGAATTGTTTTAACTGTTCCAATTTCACTACACTCAGCAAGCTTTGCTATATGAGGTGTATGTGCATAAGCTAAAGGAGACTTATGTCCAAGCTCCTTTAACTCTTCATCTGCCATACCATCTACTAAAATAACCACATATTTCATCTTATCACCTTCTACTTCTCTATATGGATACAATTAATTACTTTAAAATCTTCTTTTACCTGTTCTATTTTAGTTGTAAATTCCTTTTCTGCTTCTTTTTTAGTTATAAATACATACTCATTATTATCTAGTGATTTTACCTCTTCTACTTCTCCAAATATATCTTTTACACGTACACTTGCATAAGAAGGCTGCCCTTCTATTCTTACAAAGTAGGATGTAACCATCTCATCTTTAGGAGAAATAGCTAATTTTTCTCTACTCCAAAATATATTCACATGAGTTCCTTCATGTCTTACTGCATCTATAATATCTGCTACCATTGCACTTGCTGTAGGAAGCTTTCCTGCACCTCTTCCATAGAACATCACATCGCCTACCATATCACCTTTTACAAATACTGCATTAAATACATCATTAATATTTGCAAGTGGGTGTTGATTCGGTATAAGTGTAGGTGCTACCCTAGTACTAATTTCTTCTCCCTGTTTTTTACAAGTTCCTAATAATTTAATTGTATATCCCATCTCTTTAGCATATGCTATATCTTCACTTGTAATATGAGTAATCCCCTGTGTAGATACTTCTTTATAATCAACATGCTCTCCGAAAGCTAACGATGCCAATATAGCTATTTTTCTACAAGCATCATGTCCCTCTACATCTGCAGCTGGATTACGTTCTGCATATCCTAACTCTTGAGCTTCTAATAATACACTTTCAAATCTTCTTCCTTCATTTTTCATTTTTGTTAAGATGAAATTAGTCGTTCCATTAAGAATTCCTGTAATCTCTTCAATATTATCTCCTGTAAATGCCATATTAAGGGGTCTAATAATAGGTATTCCGCCTCCTACACTAGCTTCAAATAAAAAGTTGCATTTATTTTCTTTTGCAATTTTTATAAGTTCTGGTCCATATGCCGCAACTAACTCTTTATTAGAAGTTACTACACTTTTTCCCACCTGTAATGCAGATTTAACATAACTATAGGCTGGTTCTAGACCTCCCATAGCCTCTGCTATAACATTTACCGTGTCATCTTTAAGAATTATTTCAAAATCCTGAATAATCTTATCTTGCATTGGATCTTCTTTAAAATCCCTAATATCTAAAATATATTTTAACTCTATTGTTTCATTTGCTTTTTTTTCTATTGTCTCTTTATTAGCCGTTAAAATCTCAACTACCCCTGCTCCAACTGTTCCATACCCTAATACCGCTACATTCATTTTAACTCCTCCTAATCATCTATCTATTCCCTCGCCAATAGCTTAACCTCTTGTACACCTTCTATATTTTCCATTGTTCCTAATAACTCTGCTATCCTCATTCTAAGCTGTGATGTTTCCATACAAATATTAATAATTGCAATTCCATTAATAGGAATCATTTGGTTAATGGTCAACACATTTGCTCCCGTTTCTGCTATATAATTAAGTAAATGGGAAAGCATCCCAGACTTATCTTTTAAGTGAATAAGTATTGTAATAGTATGACCACTTCCTTTTTCATAAAAAGGCATTATCGCATCTTTATATTTATAAAATGAACTTCTACTAATTCCTACTCTTTCTGTTGCTTCTTGTACTGTTAATAATTTTTCTGTTTCTAATAATTCTTTTGCTTCCATCACCTTAATAAAAACTTCTGGTAATACATCTTTACTTATCACATAAAATTGATTCTTTTGCTTCATACTATTCTCCTTGTTCGCTATGTGTGAACATTTGTTTTTACACCGCAAACTATAACATATTGTTTAATTATTGGCAAGTTAGTCTTGTTTCAACATTTTACTGTTTTTTATTTTTTTATTATTTATTTTACACTTTTTTATTTCTATTAGTCAAATCAAATAAAAAACACTTAGGAGCATTTAAAACTTCTAAGTGTTTTTATGTTAAGTTATTATAGTCTCTAGCTCTTCTTTTTCATCATCTGAAATAATTAAATCTATATTTAACAAAATAACTATCCTATCTTTTTGTTCACTTATTCCTTTAATATATCTATTATCATATTTCATAAGCATTGTAGGTGTTTTTTTAATGTTTTCATTTTCTATAGATAAAATTTCACATACACTATCTACTATAAATCCTACTTTTATGTCACCTAAACTTGTTAGTATAATTTTAGTATCATCATCTATTTCTTCTTTTTCCATACTAAACCTTTTTCTCAGATTAAATATCGGATAAATTTCTTCTCTTAGATTAATAACACCTTCAATATAATCTGGCACTTGAGGTACAGGCCTAACTTGCTGATACCTAATAATTTCAAGTACATCCATAATATCTATACCATATTCTTCATTGTCTAACTTAAATACAACTAACTGACTAGTTGACATGGTTTGTTTCCCCCTTATTTAATCTCTTTGGTGAATCCAAACTAAGTAGGCATTAATAAATCGATCAATTTCTCCATCCATTACAGCTCCAGTATTACCTGTTTCTTCACTTGTTCGATGATCTTTAACCATATTATATGGATGGAATACATAAGAACGAATCTGGCTTCCCCATCCGATTTCCTTTTTTTCACCTCGAATACCATCAAGTGTAGCCATCTTCTCTTCTTGTTCTTTTTCGAAAAGCTTTGCTTTTAACGTTTGCATTGCTTTTTCTCTATTTTGAATCTGAGAGCGTTCATTTTGACACTGTACTACAATTCCTGATGGCACATGTGTAATACGTACAGCAGAATCTGTCGTATTGACATGCTGTCCACCTGCACCAGAAGAACGATACGTATCTATCCTTAAATCTTCTGTTCTGATTTCAACTTGGATATCATCTGTAATTTGTGGAATAACATCACACGAAGCAAACGAAGTATGCCTTCTTCCTGAAGAATCAAATGGTGATATTCTTACTAAACGATGAATTCCTTTTTCTGATTTGAGATAACCATAAGCATTTTGTCCACTTATTTGAAGAGTGACAGATTTTACACCTGCTTCATCTCCACTTAAATAATCTAACATCTCCACCTTATATCCACGTTTATCAGCCCACCTTTGATACATTCTCAATAACATACTTACCCAGTCACAAGCCTCTGTTCCACCTGCACCTGCATGTAATGAAAGAATAGCATCATTGGTATCATATTCACCATCTAAAAGTGTTGCAATACGCATAGCTTCAAACTCATCTATAAAAGTCATCGCTTCGCCTTCAGCCTCTTCTGCTAAGTCAGTGTCATTTTCTTCAATTGCCATTTCAATTAATGTAATTACATCCTCGTAATGACTACATAGTTTTTCATATTTATCGACTGACTCTTTATAAGACTTTAGTCTTTGAAGGATTTTTTGTGCATAATCCATATCATTCCAAAAGCTACCATCCGCTGATAACTCTTCTAATTCCATAATTTTCTCTTTTAGACTAGCGATGTCAAAGAGAGTTCCCCATTTCGATTAATTTTGCTTTGTATGGCGCAAGCGTTCCTTGAAGCTGCTCTAGCTCTAGCATAATATCACTCCTTTATATCTAACATGTTTACAGTATACCACATTTGTATTTTATATCTATACAAAAATCCCAGAAAGCCATTTTGGCTTTCTGGGATTCAAATTAATTGTCTTGTCCACAACATTGTTTGTATTTTTTACCACTACCACATGGACAAAGGTCATTACGTCCAATTTTTTCTTTTTTCGTTACAGGTTGAGCACCTAAACTTGTATCTTGGTGATTTGTAGCAATTGGTTGAGCTACTCTTTCACGTTTAATCTCTTTATTTACTACAAGGCGTACATGATATAGTGCTTTTACTGTTTCTTCTTGAATATTTTCTGTCATTTCCTCAAACATATCAAAGCTTAAGAATCTGTACTCTACAAGTGGATCTCTTTGTCCATATGCTTGTAAGTTAATACCTTGGCGCATTTGCTCTACATTATCTAAATGATCCATCCATTTTTGATCAATTACTTTAAGGAGCATTACTCTTTCGATTTCTCTAAGTTGTTCGCCTACTTCTTCTTCCTTCTCTTCATAAAGCTTAACTGCTTTTTCATAAAGTAATTCTTTTAAGCTTTCTACTGATAGTGCTTGTTGCTCTTCTTTTGTAAATGTTACTCCTTCAAAAGGAATAATTGTTTCTAAATGTTCTAGCATGCTACCAAGTTCCCAATCTTCTGGGTACTCTACACCTGCTACACAAGCATCTACTGCACGACCAATTACCTCTTTAGTCATTGCTAAGATATTATCACGTAAATTTTCATTTTTAAGCACTTTATAACGTTCACCATAGATTATTTCTCTTTGTTCATTCATAATTCTATCATACTCTAATAAATGTTTACGAATTCCAAAGTTATTGCTCTCTACTTTTGTTTGAGCTCTTTCTATTGCCTTAGTTAGTATCTTATGTTCAATTGGCTCATCATCTGGAAGCCCTAATGCATTAAACATTTTCATTGTTGATTCTGGTGTAAACAGTCTCATTAAATCATCTTCTAGAGCAAGATAGAATCTAGATTCACCTGGATCCCCTTGACGTCCTGAACGTCCACGAAGCTGATTATCGATACGACGTGATTCATGACGTTCTGTACCAATAATTTTAAGTCCACCTAATTCTTGTACACCTTCTTCAAGCTTAATGTCTGTACCACGACCTGCCATATTAGTCGCAATTGTAATGGCACCTTTTCTACCTGCTAAAGTTACAATTTCAGCTTCTTTTGCATGGTATTTTGCATTAAGTACTTGATGTTTTACACCCTCTCTTTTAAGTAGTTTACTTAAAAGCTCTGATGTATCAATATTTACTGTACCTACGAGTACTGGTTGCCCTTTTGCATAAGATATTTTAATATCTTCAATAACTGCTTTGAATTTTTCTACTTCTGTTTTATAAACTACATCTGGATGATCTATACGTTGAATAGGTCTATTAGTAGGAATAACAATAACGTCCATACCATAGATATCTCTAAACTCTCCTTCTTCTGTAAGAGCTGTACCTGTCATACCAGATTTTTTTCTATATTTATTAAAGTAATTTTGGAAAGTAACAGTTGCAAGTGTTTTACTTTCTTTTTGTACTTCTACACCTTCTTTAGCTTCAATCGCCTGATGAAGTCCATCTGAATATCTACGTCCATCCATTAAACGACCTGTAAATTCATCTACGATAACAATTTCGCCTTCTTCATTTACAATATAATCTTTTTCAAGATGCATTAAATTGTGTGCTTTAAGCGAAATATTAATATGATGTTGAATTTCCATATTTTCTGGGTCAGCTAAGTTCTCAATACCAAAGTACTGTTCTGCTTTTTTCACACCCTCTGCTGTTAGCGTTACTGTTTTTTGTTTTTCATCTACTACGAAGTCACCTTCTTCTTCAATCTCTTCACGCATAAGAGTTGCCATAGCTGATTCTTCGCCAAGTAATTTACCTTTTTTAAGTCTTCTTACAAAAATATCTGCTGCTTTGTAAAGATGTGTAGATTTTGAGCCACTTCCTGAAATAATAAGTGGTGTTCTTGCCTCATCAATTAATACAGAGTCAACCTCATCAATAACTGCAAAGTGAAGGTCTCTTTGTACCATTTCTTCAGCATATAGCACCATGTTATCACGAAGGTAATCAAAACCAAACTCATTATTTGTACCATATGTGATATCACAGTTATAAGCTTCTCTTCTTGCTGTGTTGTCCATATTACTTAAAATACATCCTACTGTTAAACCTAAGAAGTTGTGAACTTGTCCCATTTCTTCAGAGTCACGTTTTGCAAGGTAATCATTAACGGTAACAACATGTACACCTTTTCCTTCTAATGCATTTAAATATGCTGGAAGTGTTGCTACTAATGTTTTTCCTTCCCCTGTTCTCATCTCCGCTATACGTCCATTATGAAGAATGATTCCCCCGATAAGCTGAACTTTGTAATGTTTCATTTTTAATACACGGAACGCAGCCTCACGACATACTGCATAAGCTTCTGGTAAAATATCATCCGTTGTTTCACCTTTAGCTATTCTCTCTTTGAATTCTATTGTTTTTGCTTTTAGCTGTTCATCTGTAAGCTTTTGCATCGCCTCATCATAAGATTCTACTTTTTGAACGATTGGCTCTATTCTTTTTAATTCACGTTGAGAGTGTGATCCAAAAATCTTCTCTATAATGTTTTTCAAACGCTTCACCTTCTTCTTTAAGTTTATGTATATTCAGCCATATACTAATTTTTCATTCTACATTCATTAAACACTATGATTAAGTATAGCAAATATTATACCCCATTACAACTATACATGTTATCCAATTATCTCCATTATTATACGTCTTTTGGAATTTATTCTCATTTTATCACTTTCTCCTGATTCTATCAACTTTCCTTATTACTAGTCTTTTTTAAACTAACTTATTTTTCCTTTTGCCCAGTAAGGATATTCTTCTTTTATTAGGCAAAAACTACTTCTTAATATGAGTTATTTTGTTTATTACTTTAAGGAGGCTTTTTATGTTTAAGCTATCTAGGTTTTTAAAACCTTATTGGAGTTCTATTTTATTAGCTTTAATTCTTATTTTCTTACAATCTTTAGCTAATTTATTTCTTCCTATGCTCATGTCAAAAATAGTAGATATTGGAATAAATGATAGTAATATCCACTATATCATGCGTATTGGATTATTAATGTTAGGAGTTGCCCTCTTAGGTTCTATCTTTACTATTATTTCTAATCTATTTTCCTCTAAGATAGCATTAGGATTCAGTAGTGATTTACGTAAATCACTATTTGTCAAAGTAGAATCTTTCTCCTTAGGAGAGTTTAATCAACTAGGCACATCATCCCTTATCACTCGTACTACCAATGATGTGACTCAGGTTCAACAACTTGTGCTTATTACACTTCGTATGATGGTAACCGCTCCACTTATGATTGTTGGTGGAATTATTATGGCACTTTCTACCAACGTACAACTCTCTGTTATCTTACTTATCTCTATCCCAATTTTACTTGCTATTATTTTTTTAGTTGGCAGAAAAGGTATTCCTCTATTTCAAGCTATGCAAGTTAAACTAGATAAAGTTAATCTGGTACTTAGAGAAAATCTTACTGGAATAAGAGTAATTAGAGCATTCAACAAAGTTGACTATGAAAAAAAACGTTTTGATCAAGCTAATTTTGATTTAACTGACAATGCAATTCGTGTAAATAAAATTATTGCTACACTAATGCCTAGTATGATGGTTATCCTTAATCTAACTACTGTAGCTATTTTATGGTTTGGAGGAATCAAAGTTAATAGAGGTCATTTAGAAGTAGGTAGCCTTATTGCTTTTATCCAATACGTTATGCAAATTATGATGTCACTTGTTATGCTCACTATGATGTTCATTATGATTCCTAGAGCATCCGCCTCCGCTTCTCGTATTAATGAAGTACTAGACCTTCCTTTTAATATTACCGATGATATTCACCCTATATCAGAAACCTCAAAAAAAGGATTTGTAGAATTTAAAGATGTAAGTTTTTCTTATGAATCAAGTGAAGAACCTGTATTATCTCATATTTCATTTCTAACTAAACCCGGTCAAACTACTGCGATTATCGGTGGTACAGGCTCTGGTAAGTCTACATTAATTAGTCTAATTTCAAGATTTCATGATGTTTCTTCTGGAGAAATTTTAGTAGATGGTGTTAATATCAAAGACTTATCTCAAAAAGCTCTCCGATCAAAAATTGGATTAGTTCCTCAAAAAGCTATTTTATTTAGTGGCTCTATTAAGGATAATATCCTTTATGGTAAGGAAGATGCTACCGATCGAGAAATCACTCATGCCCTAGATATTGCTCAAGCAAATGAATTTATTAGCCACATGCCTGATGGCATTCACTCCCCTATAGCTCAAGGTGGCTCTAATATATCTGGTGGCCAAAAACAAAGACTTTCTATCGCCAGAGCCTTAGTAAGAAAGCCTGAAATTTATATCTTTGATGATAGTTTTTCTGCACTTGATTTTAAGACAGATGCTATTTTAAGAAAAGCTCTAAAATCTGAAACTTCTCATGCTTCAGTTATTATTGTGGCTCAACGTATTAGCACTATTATGGATGCTAATCAAATTTTAGTACTTCATGATGGTAAGATTGTAGGTTCTGGTACACATAAGGAATTGCTTACTACTTGTAATATTTATAAAGAAATTGCACTATCTCAACTTTCTAAGGAGGAACTAGAATGAAAGGAAATGCAAGTCATGGCATGGTTATGGCTGGTGCTAAAGCCAAAGACTTTAATGGGTCATTTAAGCGTTTGTTAGGTTATTTCAAACCTAGGAAGTTTAAGTTAAGCATTGTTGTATTATTTTCTATTCTCAGTACATTCTTTATGGTAGTCAGCCCTAAAATCCTTGGAAATGCTACTACTAGTATTGCTACAGGTATTTCATTAAAACTAAAAGGAGTTCCTAATGGCGGTATAGATTTTCAACTTATTTTCAAACTACTTGTTCTCCTAACTATCTCTTACTTGCTGAATGCTTTTTTCGCTTACCTTCAGCAATACTTGATGTCTGATATTGCTCAAAAAACAGTTTTCGAATTGCGTAGTCAAGTTGATGCTAAATTATCCACCTTGCCACTTAGCTATTTTGATAGCCGTAGTACAGGTGATTTATTAAGTATCGTTACCAATGACGTAGATAATATTAGTAATACTTTGCAACAAAGCTTAACTCAGTTTATTACTTCTATTATTACAATTATAGGTGTTATTGCTATGATGCTTACTATCAGCCCACTTTTAACACTTATTATTCTCATTACACTTCCATTAGGTGTATTAGTCATAAGACCTATTGTAGGACGTTCTCAAAAGTTTTTCTCTGGGCAACAAGAGTACCTTGGGAAACTTAATGGACATATTGAGGAAATGTATACTGGTCATCGAGTCGTTAAAGCATTTGGTCATGAACCCACTTCTATCAAAGAGTTTTCCGAAATTAATGATGTACTTTTCGAATACGGTTGGAAAGCACAGTTTCTTTCTGGTCTTATCATGCCTCTTATGATGTTTGTTAATAATATAGGATACGTTGTCATCACAGTTGTTGGTAGCATATTAGTTATAAAAGGCCGTATGAATATAGGAGATATTCAAGCCTTTATTCAATATTCTAGGCAATTTACTCAACCCATCAACCAACTTGCAAATATCGCAAATATTCTTCAATCTACCGTCGCTTCTGCTGAGCGGGTTTTTGAGCTTATTGATGCTACAGAAGAATTGCCTGATGATGTAAACTGTACTATTATAGAAAATCCTCAAGGTAATGTAGGTTTTCATCATGTTAAATTTGGTTATAACCCCGAACATCTCCTTATGAAAGATATCACTTTTAATGTAAATAAGGGAGAAACCATTGCCATTGTTGGTCCAACAGGTGCTGGAAAAACAACTATGATTAATCTGTTAATGCGATTCTA
>JBOFPL010000096.1:0-2450 GCA_051659885.1 Cellulosilyticaceae bacterium | reverse complement strand
GGCGGTCTGTTTTATTTTAAGAACTACTTTTATCTACTAATCAACTCGGTTATACTTAAGATATAAGAGAACGTATAAAAAAGTAGGAGGGTGATATAGTGAGAAAAGGATTATTAGATCCGAAAGTGGATTTTGTTTTTAAGAATATTTTTGGGTCGGAGAAACACCCGGAAATATTAATTTCATTTCTAAATGCCATACTGCAACCTGTAGAGCAGATAGTAGAGGTAGAAATCAAGGGAACAGATATTGCTAAACATTTTATAGAGGATAAGTACTCAAGATTAGATATTAAGGCCGTGACTAGTAATAAAGAGATTATTAATATAGAAATACAGCTTAAAAATGAACATAATATGGTGAAAAGAAGTCTCTATTATTTAAGTAAGATGTATGAAGAACAATTGGGAGAAGGAGACGATTATGCTAGTTTAAAAAGAACTATATGCATCAATATCCTTAATTTTAAGTATTTGAAGACAGAAGCATTTCATACAGGGTATCGGCTGAAGGAAATACAGACAAATGAAGAATTAACAGATGTGATAGAAATGCATTTTATAGAAATACCAAAGCTACCGAAAGATAGTGATGAAACAGATATGCTTGTGGCATGGACAGAGTTTCTAAAAGATCCAGAGAGTGAGAAAGTAAGAAATCTAGAACTTACTATTCAAGAAGTAAGAGAAGCAAAGAGTGAACTCATAAGAATGAGTAATAATGAAGAACAAAGAGCAATGTATGAGATGCGTGCAAAGATATTAAAAGATAAGGTGAGTGCATTGAATAAGGCGAGGGAAGAAGGAGAAGTGATTGGAATAGAGAAGGTGGCTAGAGCATTGCTAGATGTGTTGGATGATAAAATGATTGCTAAAAAAACAGGTTTATCAGAAGAAGAGATAGCTAAGTTAAGGCAAGAACTATAGAAAGTCAGCCTACCAAAGGCAGGAGGTTTGACTAGAGGGCAGACCCTGTCATTTAGCAAGTCAAGGTGCCAAAGGCAAAGGTAGGCACCCTAACTAGGGGGACAGACCCTCACCTATGTCAAGTTTATCAGACCGCCACAGATAGCGTAAAATTATCTGTGGGGGATGATTTATTGTTTACAATATGCTATATAAAGCATATAATGGATATATACAAAGGATACGGAGAAGATTATGTATGAGATAGAATTTTATAGTACAGAAGCTGGAGATGAACCAGTCAAAGAGTTTTTGGATGGACTAAATCCAAAAATGAGAGCTAAAGCTATCAGGGAACTTCTTATTTTACAAGATAAAGGGAATGAATTAAGAGAACCTCATTCAAAGTATATGGGAGAAGGATTATTTGAACTTCGGATTAAATTTGCTAGTGACATATCTAGAATATTTTATTTCTTTGTTATAGGAAATAAGATTATATTAACAAATGGATTTATAAAAAAACAACAAAAGACACCTAAGAGGGAAATAGATAGGGCAATACAATATAAGAATGATTATGAGAGGAGAATGAAAAAGTGACCAATTTAAATGAGTATCTAATGGAGCAGATGGAGTGTAAAGAATTCAAAGAAGCATTTGAGGAGATTGGCCCAGAATATGAAATAATTAGAGCGGTAATAGATGGGAGATCAGCCTTAAATTTAACACAAAAGGAACTATCAGATAAAACAGGAATCCAACAGAGTCACATTAGTAGATTGGAAAATGGAAATTATAATCCTAGCATAAAATTTTTAAAAAGAATAGCAGAAGCATTAGGAAAAGAATTGCATATTGAGTTTAGGTAGCAAGTCAAGGTGCCACAGGCAGGCGCCCTGACTAGGGGGACAGACCCTGTCATTTGTCAAGTTCCCCCAAGCTCTGAGGAGAGGCACCTTGCCTAGGGGGACAGACCCTCACCTAAGTCAAGTACATACAAGCCCCCACGTATACGGTAAACCATGAGTCTATCCACAATAAATGCCGCCATTTCTGGCGGCATTTATTATATTATTCAGATTCTATGGGTTTCCGACATAATTCTGGCAGCTGAGTTGACCATGGTAATAGATTATCTATAAAATCTAGGTTTTTCTGATCAACATATTTAGGAACCTCTTCTAAGAGATACTTAAAGTAGTCGTATGGTTTAAGGTTGTTAGCTTTTGCTGTTTCAGCAATGCTATAAATAATAGCACTTGACTGAGCACCAGCTATTGTATCAATCAGCTTCCAATTATTCCTACCGATACAAAATCCACGAATGGTTGATTCAGTAGCATTATTATCCATTGGAATACTGCCATTCGTTAAGAATACTTTAAGGTAGCAAATGGCAAACCTCCAAAAGAAGAGGTTTGCCATAATGGTACCAGGTAGTATGCCCAGATAAGGGCATCATATATAGCAGAGTGGGAAATCTGCATGGCAAAGTCTAACCAATAGCCATTAGCGAGTCTTGAGCTGTCTCTGGCGACAGAG
>JBOFPL010000095.1:0-17774 GCA_051659885.1 Cellulosilyticaceae bacterium | reverse complement strand
TTGGCATAGGGATAGACTTGATACGTTCAATGCCATTGACAACATAGGAGATCATAGAACACTCATTGCGAGAGAACATAACAGAGAAATCTGAACCTTTGATACCAATATTTGTTTCACAATCAGCTACTTGAAGTGTGCTAGAAGCTACTGGTGAAAGGGAATTAAAGTTACCAAATGTGTGTTGTCCAAAAGCGAGTTCGTAGCCAGCAGTTTCCCAAAGTGTATCTTCTTTTAGATGCATAGAAACTGTAATGGTATACTCATCAGATGATTCATAAGTACAGCTTTGATTAAGTGGGAATGTATTTGTTTCACCAGGAGCAAGCGTAATATCTAGAGTGCCTACCTCTACAATTTTACCATTTAGCATAATGTCATAGGTGAAATCGAAAGTTGCTAAATCTGTAAAAAGATATTTATTTTGAAGGGTTACACTATCTTTAACAGGTAGAATGTTTACATTTTGATAACAACCTTTAACTTCTTGAATCTTAGGTGTAAGTGTTCGGTCTGCATAGAGTAAACCATTCCCGCTAAAGTTACCATCGTTTGGTTTATCACCAAAATCGCCACCATATCCGAAGAAACTTTCACCGTATTTATTAGTTGTTAGAAGTGATTGATCGACATAATCCCAGATGAATCCACCTTGATACATATCATATTTCTCAGTAAGTTCTGTGTATTTATGAAGTGCACCATTTGAGTTCCCCATAGCATGAGAGTATTCACATAGGATGATTGGTTTTTGAGGATTATTATTAAGCATTCTTTCTAGGTCTTCAATTTTAGTATACATTTGACTTTCAATCTGAGTAGCTTCTTCGAAAGGCCTGTTATGAACAGTTCCTTCGTAGTGAATAACACGAGTAGGATCGTGCTCTAAAAGTAAGTCGCGCATCTTTACAAAGTTAGACCCGCCATAGGACTCATTACCTAAAGACCAAATGATGATACTTGGATGATTTCTATCCCTTCTAAGCATAGAATAAGCACGGTCGAGGACAGCACCTGTCCATTCAGGTCTACTACCTGGTACAGCTTCTTGATCGACTACACCGTACTTCCAAGTACCATGAGTTTCTAAGTTTGTTTCATCAATAACATAAAGTCCATATTCATCGCATAAATCATAGAACTCAATTTGATTTGGATAATGAGAAGTCCTAACGGAATTGATGTTATGACGTTTCATTTCAATGATATCAGTAATCATATCTTCTCTAGAAACACATCGACCATGAAGATGACTAAACTCATGACGATTGGTACCATTAAAGACAATGCGTTTGCCATTGATAGTCATAATTTTATTTTCTATTTTAAACTCTCTAAAACCTACAGGAGTCTCTACTTGTTCAATAAGTGTATGATTAGCATCAAGTATTTTGATGACAGCTGTATAAAGATAAGGTTGTTCTGCACTCCAAAGATTAATGTTTTGGACATTAAAACTTAATTGATTAGTAGTAAATTGTTCTGTTAGAGCAATAGATGTAGTTTCGGTAGAGGTAATGAGTTGATGAGAAGCATCATAAAGCTCACAACTTAAAATAACTTCTTGAGAAGCTGACGCGTAGTTAAGGAGTTCCATATCAATTTTTACAGTAGCATCTTGATAATGATTCGTTAATGGAGTGGTAAGGAAATAGTCATACATATGTACAGCGGGAACAGTATAAAGGAATACTTCTCTAAAAATCCCACTAAAACGGAAGAAATCTTGATCTTCTAACCAACTTGCATCACTAAATTTATAGACTTCGATAGCTAATTTATTATTTTTCTCTCTAATAAATGGTGTAAGATCAAAATCAGTTGCTGTAAAACTGTCTTCACTATATCCTACGAAGTGACCATTTAACCAGATATAGTAAGCTGTTTCTACGCCTTGCAAACTAATGAAGCAAGGTTTACCCAACATGAAATCAGGTAAATCAAAATGTTTTACATAGCTTCCTACAGGATTAAAATCAGTAGGTACTTCAGGTGGATTAATAGCCGCATGCCCATCCCAAGGATACATACGGTTAACATATTGAGGTGTATCATACCCTTGTAATTGAATATGTCCAGGTACTTTGATTGTATCAAAACCATTACAGCTAAAATCTTCTTCATAGAAATTGATAGGACGAAGAGAAGGATTAGCTGAATAATGAAATTGCCAAGTACCATTTAAACTCTGTTTTGAAACCTCTTGGTTTGAAGTAGTATAGCGAGCAAAAACATGTGCAGGCAGAGCATTAATTTTAAAAACTTCAGGATTACTATCCCAAGCACCAGCTAGATAAGGGCTATTGCCACCAATTCTTAAGTTTGACATAAGTAAATCTCCTTTATTTTTGTATAAATTTATAATGGATATTGATTTAAAGTATAGAGTATGAAAAAATAAAATAAAATGTAGAAAATCATCAAAAATATATACAAAATTAAAGTGGGTGAAAAATTGATTAATCTATCGGGATACATAAAGGCTGATGATGAAAATTTAGAGTGTAGGGATAAAAGATTAAGTATTAATAGCGTGGGATACTATCAAATGAAAACAAGAAATATAGGACTTACTCTAAGAAGTGAAGGGAGAGCAGATTATCAAATTATATATATTGCTAAAGGGAAAGGCTATTTTATTTTGGATGGAAAAGAAAAAGAGATTGAAGAAGGAAATATAATTTTTTATAGGCCAGGACAGATGCAACAGTATAGCTATTCTTATAAAGATCAATCAGAAATTTATTGGATTCACTTCACAGGTTATGAGGTAGAGCATTATTTGAGGGAATTAAAGTTTGGAGAAAATCAAGTTTATGAGGTCGGATTTAGTAAGGAGTATACAGAGTTATGGAATAGGATTATTGCTGAAATACAGGTTAAAAGATTGTGCTACGAGAGTATCGTAGAAGGCACATTACTTCAACTATTAGGCATGATGGGGAGAAACATCTATGAGGAAGCACAGAATACAACAAGAGGATATATCCAACAAATTATAGAAGAAATTCATAAAAGTAATTATAATCCACTTATGATCAAAGAATATGCCAAACAGTGTAATATGAGTGTATGTTGGTTTATTAATAGTTTTAAGCAGTTCACGGGGATGACACCACAACAATATATTATCCAGATGAAAATTAACAAAGCTAAAGGTTTATTAGTAGACACACAACTAAATATAGGAGAGATTGCAGATATACTAGGGTTTCAAAATGCATTTTATTTTAGCAGAGTTTTTAAAAAGGCAACAGGAGTTAGTCCGAAGGAGTGGAGAAAATAAAGTTTTCAAGTAGATGCCTTAAATACAGTCTATTTTGTAAAGTGGAAATTAATTAAAAAATTTGATAAAATGAAAAAGAGAGTGTATACTCTCTTTTTCATTTTATCAAATACTAATAGGGGAAAAACATGAAACAATCAATTAAAACTTTGTATAGTAAGACAAGTATTAAAACAAAATGGATTATTTTTGTATTAATTCTTATTATTTATCCTATGTTTTTATTAGGTTATGTAGGATATAAGAACTATGAAGAAGAAGTGACAAGCCACTTTGTTGAGAGCGTACAAAAAGATATTATGCTAGTCAGCGAACTAGTGCTTGAAAGATTACAAGACATTGAAAAAATTGTAGCAGAAACACAATATGATGAAGCGATATATGATTTTTCTACGGATTATTATGAGATGATTAAGAGAGAAAATATAAATTTAGAGACTATAAGTCACGATAAAGAACAACTAGCTAAATTAGAGCAAGTGGTTAAGCAAGACTATGATTTAAAGAGTAAGGTGGAGCGCTATTTAAAATCGGTAGTACTTTCTAGACAAGACATATCTATAGGTGCTTTTCAATTTATAGAACAAGGGGAATCGGGATACATAGTTAGTAAAGAGCAAAGTAATGCCTATTATGAGCAAAAGAATTTTAATGAAAATAAGATTTTTAATAAAATAAAAATAGAGTTAAATAAAGGATATACTACAGCTTACTATATTGATCAGAATAGAAATTTTTATATAGGACAGAAATTATTTTATAGAGATAACTTTGAACATAGTGCTAATATTATTTTTAAAATAGATCAAGAGTATGTATTTAAAAGATTTCATAATATGTTGGGAGAATCTAAGCAAGGTGTTTACGTAGTAGCAAATGCGACGAAAGACTTAGTAACATTAGGGGAACTGGATGAAGAAAGAAGACACAAACTAGAGCGATTTATTCTAAGTAATCATAGGGGAGGAAGTTATTATACAGAAGAGAGTAAGGGAGAGGCTGTTGTTTATAATATGTTTAATACAAAAAACTTATCCATAGCAAGTGCAGTATTCATTGAACTGAATATATTACTGGCAAATATTAGAGAGATGTCAGGATTTATTTTTATGCTTTGTATGAGTATGATACCTGTTTTTTTAGTAGTAGCAAATAAACTTTATAAGGAAGTTATTTATCCAGTTTATATTTTGAGTGGAAAGATGCAACAAATAGAGCAAGGGGAAATGGGAGTAGAAATTATTAGTGAAAGAAAAGATGAAATAGGTTATGTATATAGTGCTTTTAATAAAATGAGTAAAGAAATAAAATACTTAGTTAATTGTGTGTATAAGGAGCAAATTGCCCTTAAAAATGCAGAACTCAAATCTCTACAAGCACAAATTAATCCTCATTTTTTATACAATACGTTAGAAATGATTAACTGGAAAGCTCGTATGAGTGGCAATGAAGATATATCAGAAATGATAGAAGCACTATCTGGCATTATGGAGATTAACATTGATAGAAGACAAAATCAATTTTTAACGATAGAAGAGGAAATTAAATATCTTAGGAACTATATCTTCCTCATTCAAAAAAGGTTTGGAGATAAAATAAAGCTAGAAGAGTGTATAGATGAAAAGACATTTGATTTCAAAATTCCGAGGTTACTTATTCAGCCTATTATAGAAAATGCTATAGGACATGGCATTGAACCGGTGGGAAGGGGAACTATATTTCTAACTATTGAGCAGAGAGAAGGCAATTTAATGATCTTTATTAGAGATAATGGACAAGGAATGAGCTATGCAAGATTAAATAGTCTAAAAGAACAATTAGAAGTAGTAAAAAAAAATTATATAGAAGATGAAGAGTTAGGAAAAAGTCATATAGGAATTATTAATGTGCAGAGAAGAATCAAACTACTTTATGGAGAAAAGTATGGTATTGATATAAAAAGTGAGGAAAATGAGGGGACAGAAGTAATTTTATTATTGCCAGCGCATTTAGATGAAAAAGATACTCGGGAAATAGGATAGGGGGAGTAAGGTATGTATAAAGTAATGATTATTGATGATGAAGTTTTTATTAGAGAAGGATTAACAGCTATTATTCCTTGGAAAGCGTTTGGCTGTGAAATTGTAGGGCAAGCTGAAGATGGCGAAGAAGGAGTAGAAAAGATTATTAAGCTTAAACCGGATATAATTATTTCGGATATTAGAATGCCTAAAAAAAATGGATTGGAGATGATTGATGAGATTAAAAGTCTTAATCAAAATACACAAATCATCATATTAACAGGGTATAGAGAGTTTGAATATGCTCAACAAGCCATTAGACTAGGTGTATTGAGATTACTCCTTAAACCATCTAAGTTAGATGAAATTAAAGAAGCAATAGGGTTGGCAGTGAACAATTTAGATAAACTGCCCAAACAAAAAGAACAACCACAAGAAAAAAATGAGGGGGAAAAGGAAAAACCCCAATACCTCGTAAAGCAAGCAGTAGACTATATAACGAAAAATTATAGAGAGAAAATAGACTTACAAAGAGTGGCAGATGAACTGTATGTAAGTACCTGGCATCTATGTAAAATTATAAAAAAACAAACTGGAAAAAATTTTATAGACTTATTAAATAGTGCTCGAATAGAAGGGGCAAAAAAATTACTTATAGAGACTAATTTAAAGGTATATGAAATAGCAGAAGAGGTAGGCTATGCGGATACAGCTTATTTTTCAAGGATATTTAAAAAAATAGCAGAAGTAACACCAAATGAATATAGGAATAAAATGTATAAAGGCAAGAATGAACAATAAAGACCAATATAGGCATATGTGAATTGTATAAACTAAATGATATAATAAATTCAAGTTAGAAAACTAACACAACAGAGCACTACATAGTGTTAAGAAATGACTATTAGTGAGTCAAAATAAGGGGGAAATTTAGTATGAAGAAATTTTCTAAAGTTATTGCATTAGGGGTAACAGCAACAATGATGGGAAGTTTATTTGTGGGATGCAGTAGTACAGACCAAACAACATCAGCGCCAGCTGCTGAAAAGCAGGCTGAAGCAACACCAGAAAAGAAAGAAGAGCCAGCAAAGGAAGAACCAGCAAAAGAAGAACCAAAAGTGGAAAATGTTACAATTAAGACAGTATCTATGTTTGGTGGGACAGATCCAATGGCCGGAATTTATAAAGAGTCTGTAGATAAATTTATGGCAGCAAATCCAAATGTTAAAGTAGAAGACTCTTCAGCGACTGCAGATGAGCAATGGAAATCTAATGTGCTTACTGACTTTGCCGCAGGAAATGAACCAGATGTTATTTTCTTCTTTACAGATGTAAACTCTAAAACTTTAGTGGAACAAGGTAAAGTTGTTTCTATTGAAGAAATTAGAAAAGAATATCCAGATTATGCATCTAATATTTTACCAGCCGCATTAGATTCAGCAAAATGTGTAGATGGTAATCAGTATGCAGTGCCAGTGCGTGGATATTATGAAGGAATTTTCTGTAACAAAGATTTATTTGATAAATATAACTTAGAGTTACCAACTACATGGGAAAACCTAGAAAAAGCAATTACAACTTTCTCAGAAAATAATGTAACACCAATTGCGGCAGCATTATCTCATATTCCACATTACCTTATCGAGCACTTTATCTTAGCTGAAGGTGGAGTTGCAGAGCATAGTAATCAAGATATTGCAGCAGTAAAAGATACTTGGGTAAATGGTTTAACACTATTTAAAACATTTAATGATATGGGTGCATTCCCTAAAGATGCAGCAACAACAAAACATGAAATCGTGCAAACACAATTTGCAAATAAAGAAGCAGCTATGTTTATCGATGGTAACTGGGCGATTGGAAATATGACAGACCAAGAAAACACAGTATTAGTACCATTCCCAGGTGTAGGAAATGGCAAAAAAGATCCATCAGAAATCATTGGAGGATTCTCTAGTGGATATTATATTACTAAAAAAGCTTGGGATGATCCAGCAAAACGCGATGCAGCAGTTAAATTTGTAGAGTCTATGACAACTACAGAACTTATTAAAGGGTTTGTATCAGCAGCAGGTGGTGGTTCAGCAGCAGCAGATATTGGTGTTATTGATGGATTTACTCCTTTAGCAATTAGTGGTTCAGATATGGCAGTTAAAGCAACAGCTGTAGATGCAGCTATTGACTCTTGGCTTAACAAAGCAGCTTGGGACTACTTACTTAGCAAAGCTCCTGGTATTGCAGCAGGTAAAGAGCAACCAACAGCTGTAGTAGATGAAGTGATTAGAATTCATACAGGTAAATAATTAAATAAAATAGCCTAACAAGGTTAAGTGATGTTACTGAATAACAGTTGAGAGTAAATGTACATCAACTGTTATTCTTTTACTCAAAAATAGGGAGAAGTCTACATAAAATCAGACAGAATGAAATAATTAGGGAAGAGGGGGACTAAATATGATTTATAAAAATAAGAGAATTGTATGGATATTTCTATTACCGACCGTTATATTAGTTTCATTGTTTTTATATATACCGTTTTTTGCAAGTGTATGGAATAGCTTTTTTAATATAACAGATATGGCTGGAGTGGATAAAACTTGGGTAGGCCTTAATAACTATGTGGAACTTTTTAAAGATCCTATCATGCATACATCCTTTACGAATACTTGTATTATGATGGGATTGACAGTAACTTTTGAGTTAGGATTAGGATTTATATTAGCAGTGCTAGTAGATAGTGTAAGAAGAGGAAAAAAATTCTATCAAACGGTATTTTTCTTTCCTGTAGTGATATCTGCTACAGCGATTGGTCTAATGTTTACACTTTTTTATAATTTAGATATGGGATTGTTTAATTTTATATTGGAATCTATGGGATTAGAGCCTATTTATTGGTTAGAAGAAGGAAGAGCGCTCTATTCTATTGCAACACCTATTGTTTGGCAATACGTAGGATTTTATTTTGTAATTATTTTAACAGGTATAGCAGCTATTCCAGAAGATATCTATGAATCAGCTTATTTAGATGGGATAACAGGGTTCCAGAAAATAATTTATATTACTTTACCACTGCTAAAAGGTGTTATCAAATCAAGTTTAATTCTTGTTATTACAGGAACATTAAAAATCTTTGACTTAGCATGGGTTATTGCACCAAGGGGGGCACCATTTGAAACAACCTATTTATTTGGAACTTATCAATACAAAACAGTATATGAAGCTTGGCGTGTAGGGTATGGTTGTACGATAGCAGTAGCTATTGTTGTGCTTGGAATGCTTATATCCGTAGCGGTTAATAAATTATTAAAACCAGAAGATTTATAGGGGAGGAACGATAAAATGGCACAAGATGCAACAATGAAAATGACAAATACAATAAAAGTTAATAAAAGTTCCTCTACTCATAAGAAATTGAGTGTAGGAAAAGGTGTTATTCATATTATTCTTATACTATGGGCAATGACAACTATTTACCCATTGATTTGGGTACTTAATAACTCTTTTAAGGATAAAGCATTAATTATACAGGATTCTTTTAGTTTGGTGACGGAGCCAACATTAGCTAACTATGTATCTGCTTTTACAACTATTAATATCGGAAGAGCGTATATTAATAGCTTTATTATCTCAGGGTGTGTTGTACTAGGGGTTATGTTTTTTGGAGGATTAGCTTCCTATATTATTGCAAGATATGATTTTAAAGGCAAAGGGCTTATTCATGGAGCATTAATCGGAGCATTATTATTTCCAGCATTTGCAACTATTGTACCAGTATTCATGGGAATGTATAAGGTAGGGCTTTTAAGTACACATTTAGGCGTTATTTTACCTCAAACAGCAGGAAATTTACCATTTGCAATTATTATTATGGTTGGATTTATGATAGGTATTCCTTTGGAACTTGAAGAAGCGGCAGTAGTAGAGGGATGTAGTCCTTGGAAAATTTTTACTAAGATAGTTGTTCCTATTTCAAAACCAGCATTTGCAACAGTTTCTATATTCACTTTTTTATGGTCTTATAACGATTTATTTATGCAAAAAACTCTTATCAGAGAAGAGAAAGTAATGCCAATTTGTGCTATACTAGACCGTATAAGTTCACAATACGGTACAGACTATGGTCTAATGGCAGCAGCGGTTATAGTGGTTGTTGTACCGATGTTGATTGTGTATTTATTCTTGCAAAAATATATTATTAAAGGTTTAACCGCTGGTGCAATAAAAGGATAGAGGGGATACAATATGATCAAATTTGGAACAGGGGGCTGGAGAGCCCTAATTGGTGAAGAGTTTATTAAAGACAATATTTTATTAGTTGCTCAAGCAGTAGCCAATATGATGTATGAAGAACATGCAACTGAAAAAGGAATTGTAATAGGATATGATAGAAGATTTTTATCTGATAAATCTGCTAGATGGGTTAGTGAAGTAATGGCAGGAAATGGGATTCAGGTACAAATTATTAATAAAATTTCACCAACTCCACTCATTATGTACTATGCAAAAACGCATGAAAATGATTATGGTATGGCGATAACAGCAAGCCATAACCCTGCAGACTATAATGGCATCAAGATCTTTACTAAGGGTGGTAGAGATGCTACTGAAGAAGTGACTCAAAGAGTAGAAAAGATTATTAGTACTTTGACAGTTGAAGAGATTAAAGTTATGGAATATGACAAAGCCTTAGAAGAAGGTTTAATTGTAGAAGTTAATCCATTTAATGATTATATTGATACTATACTAGGGATGCTTAATGTGGCAGCAATTAGAGAAAAAGGGCTTAAAATATTAGTAGACCCAATGTTTGGGGTGTCTAAAAACTCATTACAAGCACTACTTATTAGTTGTCGTTGTGAAGTAGATGTTATTAATGAGAGACATGATACAACATTTGGAGGAAGAATGCCTTCTCCTAGTGCGATAACGCTTTCACAACTTTCTAATATGGTAGTAGAAAAAGGTTATGACATAGGAATAGGAACAGATGGAGATGCTGATAGATTGGGTATCATTGATGAAAAAGGAAACTTTATTCATCCAAACGATATCATGGCACTTCTCTACTATTACTTATTAAAGTATAAAGGCTGGAATGGGCCAGTTGTTAGAAACATTGCAACAACACATTTATTAGATGCTATTGCAACTGAATTTGGAGAAGTATGCTATGAAGTACCAGTAGGATTTAAACATATTTCTTCTAAAATGGAACAAACAGAGGCCATCATTGGTGGAGAAAGTAGTGGTGGTTTAACGATTAAAGGGCACATTAAGGGTAAAGATGGTATCTTTGCAGCAGGATTACTTGTAGAAATGATGTGTGTAACAGGTAAACGCTTGGCAGAAATGTTGGATGAAATACATGAACAATTTGGAGACTTTGTCATGACGGAGGGAGATTTCCGTTTCTCACATGAGAAGAAAGAGGAACTCATTCACTTATTATTTGAAGAGAAAAAACTTCCTGACTTTGGCATTCCAGTGAAGCGTGTAAGCTATGCAGATGGAGCAAAAGTTTACTTTGAGAATGGTGGATGGATTATCGCTAGATTCTCAGGGACAGAACCACTTATTAGGGTATTTACTGAAATGAGTACAAAAGAAGAAGCGGAAAAAATAAGTCAAATCATGAAGACATTTCTGGGGTTATAAGCTCCTTAAATGATATATAATTTCCCCCATAATCGGAACAATGCTTTAGGTATTGTTCCGATAGTTGGTTAAGGGGAATTTTTTTTGGAACAAATTAAAATAAATAGGGGGAAAAACGATGTTTAATGTTCAAGAAGTATTTAAGGAAATGACTTTGCGTGAAAAAATTGCCCAAACTTTTCTTTGGTATTATCAAGGGTATGAAGACTTACCAGAAGCACTCATTGAACAAAATAAAAAGGGAGAACTAGGGGGAATCATTTTTTTCTCAGGAAAGAATGTAAGAGATTTGGAACAACTGCATAACATGAATAAAAAAATACAATCACATGTAGTAGAAAGCAGATTAGGTATCCCTATTTTACTAACAATAGATCAAGAAGGTGGTCAGCTTACTGCGATACATAAGGGAACAACTATGTTTCCAGGGAATATGGCACTAGGTTTTGCAAATGATGAAACAATGGCGTATAAGCAAGGGAAACATGTAGCAAAAGAGTTAAACTATGCAGGGATTGATATTTGTTATGCGCCAGTGTTGGATGTAAGTTATGACAGAATAAATGGTATTCCAGTGGTAGACAACCGAATGTATTCAAGTAAACCAGAAGTAGTAGCGAATATGGGGACTGGATTTATTAAAGGGTTGCAAGAAGAAGGGATTATTGCGTGTGGGAAACATTTCCCGGGAATGCGACTAACACAAGAAGATACACATTTTAAAATGGATGAGCATCCAGGGGATTTGGAGCGTTTAGATCAAGTAGAATTAGTACCTTATAAAAAAGCTATAGCTAATGGATTAGATTGTATTATGATGCACCATGGGATTTTTCCACCACTTGATGAGAAGAAGCCAGCATCTATGTCTAAAAAAGTAGTAGATTACTTGCGAAATGAAATGGGGTATAAAGGGTTAATTGTCACAGATGATTTGGTAATGAAGGCAGTATTAGATGCATATGGAGAAGAAGCTCCTTTATCTGAAGCAATGAATGCAGGATGTGATATTGTCATGTCTACTTGTGCAGGGGATTGGTATATTGATTATATGGAAAAGTGTGTAGAAGAAGGTAAAGTAGCTCAGGAGCGAATTGATGAAGCTTGTCTAAGAGTTTTAGACTATAAAGCAAAGTATAAATGTGGACAGATTCCGGAGACAAGGGAATTTGATAAACAGTCCGGAGATCAAATTGCATATGAGATCGCTCAAAAATCTCTTATCCTTTATAAAGGAGAACAAGGTGATTTTCCTATTAAATTAAAAAGTAAAGAAAAGTTAGGGGTTATATTAGGTAACCCAGCGAGACTGGTAATGAGTGATGCGATTAACTTATATGAAAGACTTTCTATAGAAGAGACCATTAAAAAACATCGTATCCATGATAATATCAAAGAAACAATTATGCCTTGGAGACCAACGCATATGGAGATGGTTTCAGTGGGAGATATTGCAATCATCTCAGATATCGTTATTTTTACAACTGTCAATGCATATTGCTTTAAGGAACAAATAGAGACTATTGAATATATAAGAGAATTTTGTCCAACTAAAACAATTATAGGGGTAGCAACTAGAAGTCCTGAGGATGCGAAAGTGTTGGCTAAGCATTGTGATTATGTGATTGTGACAGGAGGTTTAACTCAGGTGACATTGGACGCTTTAGTGGAAGCAATCTTTGTCAATGGAACATTTGAGTTTAATCCAGCAAAACAATTATTTGAGGAGGATAAATAGATGACATTTCAAGAAAGGGTAGAAGGCTTTAGACGGAGATATCATAAACTAAAAGAAAATGAACAGTATGCAAGTGACAGAGCAATGCCGGGGCAAGTTTATTTTATAGAGAATGAGGATATCTTAGCAATGCCTAGAGCGGATGGAGATTGTAGATATCCACTAGGAGAAAATGGATTTAATTATTGGGTTTATGCATCAGGTTATATGCATAGCAATGAGGGGTTGTTTTCACCTTATCTTAGAGCAAGTGAGGGGCAAGAACCTAAGATTGCATTTTTTGCAGGATTTGCAAACGAACAAGGTAATTATGATGTAGTACCCATTTTGGCAGTACCAGTTATGAATATAGAGGAGAGTGTAGAAAGATACACTATTTTTACAAAAGGAAGTGCTTATTATATAGCAGAGATGAGAGGTATGACTTTTACTATTAGAACATTTGTGGATAGTGAAAGAAAATCCTATTATACAGTATCTGTTATCAATCATACAAATGAGGTTAAGTCATTTTTTATCTCTTCATATTTCAATCCTTTTTTAAAAAATGCTGTAATGGAATGTGCCGAAAATCGTTGGTTTAGGCAAGGAACTATCATTAAGCCAATAGAGGGACAAAATCTACAAAACTGCCTGATAGAAGTTTATGAAGAACGAGAGAGAGGGGCTATGGCACCTAATTATGGGGTATTTAATAGAAGAATTACAAAACAAGAGGGATTAGAGCATTTTGTATCTGAGGTTACAACTTCTAGAAATGATTATGTAGGGGGTACAAGAAGCTCTTTACATACACCTGCAGCACTTTATAGAGGATCGTTTAAAGGGGCTAAAGCAATTACAACATTTACAGAGGTAGCAGTAGCTGCGGACATAATACACTGCGAGTTACAAGCTAAGGGACGGGTAAGAGTAGATACAGTTATGACTTGTACCTTAGAAGAAGATAGAATGGAAGCGTTATTAAAAGAAATTATAGATGATAAAGTAATTGATCAGTTAGAACAATGTATTTTAGAGAAAGAAGTAGAAAAGCAAGAGGGGCTAAAACTTACTTTAGGTGAACAAAGTGAGGGGAAAATTAAACCCAATGTATTTAATGCGTTTTTTGAACATCTCAAAAAACAAGTAGAGTTTTGTTCAATGATTAAAGGATATATTCAGCTATCTGATTTCTCTTTGATAGGGATAAGAGACGTGTATCAAGCTTTGGAAGGATTAGTGTTTTGGCAACCAGAAGCAGCAAGGAACAAGCTATTGGAAGGGCTAAACTTTATACAGCCAGATGGGAGATGCCCAAGGCAGTATTCCTTACCTAGATTTGAGGGGGATATACCTAGAATGGATTTGAGACCATTTATTGATCAAGGGATATGGGTTATATCAACGATTACTACGTATCTGAGGTTAACACATGATTTTGAGTTCTTGAATGAAAAATGTGGATATTATGAGTTTGTAAATGATAAAGCACATGTAGCGAAGAAATTAGATCAAGAAAGCACGGTGCTCCAACATCTTATAGAAATTATGGATTATCTACTCAAAAATAGAGATCATGAGTACACCCAATGTATTTGTGCATTGTATGGTGATTGGAATGATGCGCTCGATGGTTTAGGTGTAAGTAAGGATAAGAAAAAAGCTTATGGTACAGGTGTATCTATTATGGCTACGTTACAAGTATATCAAAATTGCTTAGAGATGATTGAATTGCTAGAGTGGGTAGATAGAGATAAGTATATGAGATTGATTGAAGAGTATACAAGGACTAGAAAAGAATTAGAAAAAGCACTTATGACATACGGTGTAGTAAAAGATGAACAAGGAAATAAGCGAATTTTACACGGATGGGGAGATGAAAGAAGCTATCTAGTAGGAAGTTTCCATGACCCAGATGGGATGGCTAGAGATGGAATTACATCAAATGCTTTTTGGGTATTGTCAGGGATGTATGATCAACACAAAGAGATGAAAGACACCCTATTAGGTGCGTATGAACGCTTAGATTCTAAATATGGACTAAAAACTTTTGAGCCTCATTTTGAAAAAGGCACTTTTGGCGTAGGACGTATTCCTAACTTGCCAAAAGGAACTGCTGAAAATGGTGCGGCCTATATTCATGCAAGCATGTTTGGAATCATGTCTTTATTTAGAATGGGTGAAGGAAAGAGAGCGTGGGAACAATTAGAAAAGAGTTTACCATTTACCCATGAAAAGGTATCTGTATCGCCTTATGTTATGCCGAATTCTTATGGGGATAATGAGGAAAAAGAAATTGATGGAGAATCTATGCAAGATTGGCAAACAGGAAGTTCTAATGTGATGCTCAAAACGATTATTCGATTTGTAGTGGGAATAGAACCTCAATATGAAGGGGTATGGATCCAACCTTCTAAAGAAATACCATTTAAGGATTTTGAATTTGAATGTACTATAAGAGGAACTCAAATAGCATTACAATATGAAAAATTAGGCAAAGAAAGCAGAGTATTTATAGTAAATGGAATAGAGACAAAGGGAGTGTATGACGAAATCATGCAGCTTGAAAAATTGTGGCTAGATAATAATTTTATAAAAAATAGTAAAAAAATAACAATACAGATTCTTGACTAATTAAAAGATAAGGGTGACAATATAGAAGTAGGCATAAAGTCCTATTTTTATATTGTCAAGGAGGAAAAAAGACATGAAATGTATTTATAACGGAAAAATTTTAAAAGATGGTCAGGAATTAGTAGGAAAGGCATTACTATTTACTGATAAGATTGTAGATATTATAGATGAGGCTAATATACCTCAAGAAGGTGTAGAGTTAATCGATGCCAAAGGAAATTATATCTCACCAGGATTTGTAGATATCCACATCCATGGTTATCATAAAGTGGATGTTATGGATGGGAATAAAGAGGCAGTACTTACTATGGCAAATGGGATTTGTGCAAATGGAGTAACATCTTTCTTAGCAACAACAATGACAATGTCTAGAGAGCACATTACGCATGCCTTAGATGCAGTAAAAGTAGCCAAAGAAGAGCAGACACAAGGTGCTGAAATTTTAGGAGCACATATGGAAGGACCTTATATTAGTGAGACATTTAAAGGTGCACAAAATCCTCAATATATTGTTAATCCTACAACAGAAGATATTGACTTTGTAAAATCATATGGAGATTTAGTGAAATTAATTACGATAGCACCAGAAATTGATGGAGCACTTGATTTTATCAAGAAACTTCATGAAGAAACTAATATTGCCTTTTCTATGGGACACACTGCGGCAACATTTGAAGAAGCAATGGCTGGAATTGAGTGTGGGGTATCTCATACAACACATTTATTCAATGGAATGAATCCACTTCACCATAGAGTGCCAGGTGCTCTAGGGGCAGCATTGACATCAGATATTAGTGCAGAAGCTATTTGTGATACAATACATATTCACAAAGGATTATTCCCATTCTTAGTAAAGGTAAAAGGAACAGATAAATTTGTTTTAGTAACGGACTGTATGTGTGCGGGTGGATGTGAAGAAGGTGAATATGCACTGGGTGGACAAAAAGTTATTGTAAAAGATGGTAGTGCAAGATTAGAGAGTGGTTCATTAGCAGGAAGTGTACTGACACTCAATGGGGCACTTAGAAATGTATTACAAAATACAAAATATCCTGTAGCAGAAGCAATTAAATTTGCTACAATTAACCCTGCAACTGTAATCCATGTAGAAGATACAAAAGGAACACTAGATATAGGAAAAGATGCAGATATTATTATTTTTGATGAAGATGTTCAAATTAAGCAAACCATTAATAAGGGGCGAACAATCTATGCAAATAATTAAGCTTAATAATGTAACAGTCTTTGTAGTCAAAGATTATGAACAGCTTAGTAAACAAGGGGCACAAATTATAGCTGATCTTTTGGAGACTAAAAAGGATGCAGTATTAGGGCTTGCAACAGGAAGTACACCTGTTGGAATGTATGAAGAACTTATTCGTATGAATAAGAATGAAAAAATTAGTTTTAAAGAAGTACACACTTATAATTTAGATGAATACTATCCTATAGAGAAAAGTAATCACCAAAGTTATGATTACTTTATGAAAGAAAAACTATTTAACCATGTAGATATCAAGTTGGAAAATACTCATATTCCTAATGGGATGGCAGTTAGCAGTGCTCAAGAGTGTATAACTTATGATAAAAAAATAAGAGATATCGGTGGAGTAGATATACAGGTTCTTGGAATAGGTGGCAATGGACATATTGGATTCAATGAACCAAGTGAAGTATTTCAACCAATCACTCATAAAGTACAGCTAGATCAAAGAACAATAGTAGACAATTCTAGGTTCTTTAACTCTATAGATGAAGTACCTACACAGGCTATTACTATGGGTATAGGAACTATTATGAGTGCTAAAGCGTTGTTATTGTTAGCAAATGGGACCAAAAAAGCGGTTGCTATTAAAGAGATGTTACTTGGAAAAGTAACGCCTAAGGTTCAAGCATCTATATTACAGTTTCATAAGCAAGTGATAGTAGTAGTAGATGAAAGTGCGGCAGCAGAATTGATAAGGGCTTTAGAAGTTAAGTAATAATTATACAAAAGGCATAAACCTTTACCAAAGATAAGATGAGGTAAGAGTTTATGCCTTTTTATATTATAGAAGAAAGGATATAATAAAGAATAAATGCTATTACAAAATAAATACTAAGAGGGAGGAAAAAATGAACTATCTAGAGCGAATAAAAGAAGTAGAAAAACTAGGAAGTAAGTATCTTGAAAAATTAGGTGGAGAAAAAAATATTTTAGAAATAGAAGCTTGTAGTACGCGAATGAGAGTAATTTTATTAAAAAAAGAAAAAATAGATAGAGAAGCAATTGAAAAATTGGGCGCTAAAGGAATAATAGATAGAGAAGCAAATGAAGTGCATATTATAATAGGGGTCGACTCAGAGGAAATAGTAGAGGCTATACAGAAAAAAATAGGAGTATTAGGATGAAAAAGATATTATTTATATCAGATTTTGATGGTACGATATCCAAAGAAGATTTCTATAAAAAGATTATGTATAAGTATATGCCAGAAAA
>JBOFPL010000094.1:0-1831 GCA_051659885.1 Cellulosilyticaceae bacterium | reverse complement strand
TATGTTCTTCAGATGTATCTTTTAAGCCTTGATCTACCTCTTTTTTTATTGCTTTTTCTAATTTATAGGCTAATTTACCTTTAAAATCTTTTGCCTTAGGGTTTGCATAAGGATAAATACCTTTGTTAAATAAATCAATCGCTAACATATCTAGCTTTTTTTGACCTTCATCACTTACATTCCGAATGACATTAAATGCTTTAGAAATATTACTCTTCAACATATTTTCTGGGTTGGAAACATTCGGTGGCGTTTCATCCAATTCTATCCCTGTTTTTGCATCTAACCCAAACATCTGTGCATATTTAGAAAAAATATCTATGGCGCCATAAGGCACTCCATATTTTAACCCTAAGCGATAAGCAAGTTCATAAAAATACACATTACATGAAACTTCTAATGCTCTATGTACATCTGCTGGACCATGTCCATAACCGTTATTCGTAAAAAACCAACACTTCGGATAAGGCATTCCAGCCTTGGTATAAGGTCCATTGTCTTCAATAACTGTATGTGTATCTACCACTCCTTCTTCCAGACCTGCTAATGCACTAATCATCTTAAACGTAGATCCCGGTGCTTTGGCTGTCCTAAGCGCTCTATTCCATAATAAATTCCTTTCATCTATACCATCCTGTAGCATTGAGTAATAGGTATTAAATCGATTGGTCATTTCATTACTATCATATGAAGGGTAGCCTACTAAAGCTAGTACATTACCTGTACTTACCTCTATTACTACAGCTGAGGCACTAAATGGATCGATAGCCATTTGGTCTGGCTTTAAATCCCCTGACGCTAATTCTTCAATTAGAATCTCCCTCAGTGACGGATACTTCCCTTTCCATATACGTTGTACTAAGCTTTCATCTAACTTTAAGCTCCCTTGTTCAGAAAGAACTAATAAAAGTTCTCTGTCCGTTATAATAATTTTCTCTTGTTGTAACAATAGTACCAAAAACTCTTTCAGTGTTAAGCCTTCTAACTTCTCAGTGTATTGTTCAATGGCTATACTTTGTTCAAACCATGTAGTAAGCTTCTGATACAACTCATACTGCATGGTACCTGCCTTTGCTTGCTTCATCTCTTCCAAGGAAAGTTGATTACTCTCTATCATAGATATCAAAATTTCTCTCGGATTCAAAGCTTGCACATTTCGTAATCCCCCTCTTAGCCTTTGGATCATGGCTTCTGTTAATCTTTTTTCTATAGCTTCATACGCCTTGAGTTGGATATTTGTATCTACTGTTAAGAACACATCATTTCCTTGCCTCGCTTCTTGGCTTTCTATGATATCTACTTTTCTTCCTACATTATCCACTGCTATAATTTCCTTACCTTTTTGCCCCCTTAATTCTTGCTCCATTGTTTGTTCAATCCCCATTTGTCCGACTACATCATCTTTGTCATATCCCAACTCTTGCATTGCTTCAAATTGCTTGCTCGTAATAGCTCGTGTATATCCCAGCACATTTCCAAACGCTTTGCCATATGTATAGTGCCTATAATACTCTATCTCTGAAAATACCCCCGGATAGTCTTCATGATGTTCTGAAATCATAGAAAGTGTTTCTGGTGAGATATCCTTTGCAATGATGATAGGTTTATACTTCTGATAAGCTAATTGATACATCTGATGCCTTACTGCAATAATCTTTCTAGCATCCCCTTCTGAATAACGCTCATCTATTTGAAAAACATCATCACTTCTTAAGTACTCGAATAATTCTTTAGCATCATATCCCAATATCTCATCTCTATGCTCTCTTCCGTTATAAGGAATCGAATTAATAAATAACTTTCTACTACTCTCACTTTCAGTGAAAATAAA
>JBOFPL010000093.1:0-33546 GCA_051659885.1 Cellulosilyticaceae bacterium | reverse complement strand
CTTGTTGTTTAGGTGCCGCCCTTTCTCTAGACAGTATTGCCGTAGGTATTGGGATAGGCCTCCTTAATATCAACTACTTACAAGTACTCATCTTATCCCTGCTAATTAATCTAATCATGTTATCTCTTGGTAATTTAGTAGGTTATAAACTCTCTCAAAAGTGGGGTGTAGATTTAGGATGGCTAAGTGGTCTTATTCTCATCTTACTTGCTATGTCTAAAATAAGTTAATACTTTAAAATTTATTAAAACACTAAAACACGCCCTAAGATTCTATAATTACTCTCTTAAGACGTGTTCTGGTGTTTTATTCTATTTAAACTCTATCATATTAACAAATGATTGGATGACTTCATTATTTGAATCAAACAATTCTTCTATTGGGCCATGTCCGAGTAGTTTGCCCTCATCTACAAATAAATAATACTCTGCAAACCTTCGCGCAAAATTCAATTCATGTGTAACAATCACTATATCCGATTCTTCTTTCAGTTTAATCAGAGTCTGCATAACCTCATAGGCTAACTTAGGATCTAGAGCGCTTGTTGGTTCATCTAGTAACAACAACGAAGCTCCTGTTACTAATGCTCTAACAATAGCTGCTCTCTGAGCCTGCCCCCCACTAATTTGGGAAGGCTTCTTATCTTGGTGCTCTAGTAAATTCACTTTTTCTAGCCACCTTTGAGCTAATGTGATTGCTTGTTGCTTCTCCATACCATAAGTATAAATCAAATGTAATGTTACATTTTCCAATACCGTTAAATGTGGAAATAAATTATTAGTTTGGAATACATAGCCCACCTCTTTTAAATACTCTTTATGATAAGCTTCTTCTAAAACTGGAATATTATTTACTTCTAATGTTTTAGCCTGAGCCTCTTCAATCGTAGCTAGTATTTTAAGTAAAGTAGTTTTGCCTCCTCCACTTGGACCTACTATAGCAAGTGTTCTAATATGATCAAGTTCTAACTTCTGTATATCTAAAATAAGCTGGTCATCATAGTACTTTTTAAGTTCTTCTATATTAATTTTCACTTACCCCACCACCTTTTTATTCATCCATTTAGCCAAATAGCTAAGTGGAACCGTAATAATTAGATATCCTATAGCCAACATCATATACCCTGTCACAAACTCTAATGACTTTGAGTTATAAGCATTAATGTAGTTTGTAAACTCTGGTACCGAGATAAGTGAAAGTAATGCTGTACTCTTAACCAACAAACTAAAGTTACTTGTTAATGCTGGTAATGTATTTGTAATAACTTGAGGCATTATAATTTTTCTCAATTGTACATGTCTCGGTAATCCTAAAATATGCATAATCTTAAATTGTTGCTCTTCAATAGCTTCATAAGCTCCCTGGAATGTCTTAGCAAAGTAAGCCGACATATAACCTGATAAAATCAATACTCCTGCAATAATTTCATTATCTATTCCAGTAGCTGATATAAAGAAAAAGTAAATAACAACCACATGAACAAGTAATGGTACACCTAATGCAATCTGGGTATACACTTCATAACAATAGTTAAAAATCAATTTCTTACTAATACTCATCAAAAACAATCCCATTCCCATAAGCAAACTAATTATCAAAGAAATTAAACTAATACCTATTGTTAACCCATATCCTTTCAATAAAATTTCTTTATAATTCATCAGACTTATTAAATTAATTTTAAAGTCTGGATTTTGATAAATTACAAATAATATTAATAGGTTACAGATTGCAAACACTAATAAACCATTATAGATCTTTTCTAATCTTTTCTCACTCATAACTTCCCTCCCCTAAAAGAAATATTGTAGTCCATAGCTTTCATACTTCTCTACTTCTTCCTTTAAATATTTTTCTCTCATTTCTTCAAAAAATCCTGATGCTTTTATACTCCTTAGTGCTTCATTCACTGCTTCTAATAGTTTCTCATCATTTTTACGCATTCCTATTCCCCATCCTCTTACACCAGGCAGAGGATCTAAAAGCAATTTCGTCTGTGAAAGGTTCTGACTTCCTTCTATCAGACTCAATGGATCATAAATAAATGCCTGGCTGGAACCATTATTGACATCTAACATCCCTGCTGATACTTCACTAAATTGTTTAATCGTCGCATCAGGTAAATTGACTTCTGCCCATGTCTCTGCCAAATTACCTTGTTTTACAGCTATTGTATATTTGGGGTTATTAAGCTCTTCATAATTTTTAATATCTACATCTTTATGTAAAACTAAACCTAAATCCGATCTTGCATATTCATCTGAAAAATTAATACTTTGAAGTCTTTCCTCTGTTACAGTCATAGAAGAGATAATCAGATCAATATTGTTACTTTGAAGCGCGGGAATTAAGCTTGAGTAATCTACACCCTTAATCACCACATTCATCCCTAGCTCCTCGCCTAGTCGCTGTGCTAAATCTACTGATACACCTGTGGGTTGCCCTGCTTTATCTATTGTTTCAAATGGTGGAAATTTCAATTCCATACCTACTACCAAAGTATCTTTATCTAATACACTCACACCTTCTGTTGTCCTTGTCAAAACAAATATATTTGCAATGAGTAATACAATAATAATACCTGTTATCTTGATATAATATTTTTTTTTGCTATTCATCTTGCCCACCCCTTTTTATAGTTTATTCAGTTAATTTTTTATTATAAAATTTAAGGGGCATGATAGTCCATCCAGACTCTCCTGCCCCTGAGACTCCATTACGCTCTAATATAGAGTGTATTGTTGTTAGCAAAATAATATTAAAACATTTTTACATAATTAACAATTAGTCACTTTTTGGTTACCTCTTACCATTTCTCAGCTAACACTTTAAATTCTTTTCTCCCCAGATAATCATGCTTTCTATAATAGGCATTAAAGTTACTCCTTTATTTGTTAAATAATAAAAGGATTCTACGGTGTTATTAGATTGGCTTTTATCATTTGCTACTATGCCATTTCTTATCAGTAAATCTAATTGCTGGTTAAGCATTTTTTTACTACATCCCTCTATTAATTTTTGTAATTCTCCAAATCTCTTTTTTTCATCTTTTAACACCCAGATAATCATCGGCACCCACTTCTTCCCTAAAATACTAGAGAGTGCTTCTACTGGGCATGAAAACATTACATCATTTGAACTAAACATGCTATAGCCTCCTCAATGCAAGATATCTTTTATTTTATCATTTCCCCGCACCTATAGCAAAAAGAGCTCTCTTAAACAAAGTGCTCCCACTCTTTCCTTCTGGGAGTCTATCAACATTTAAGACAGCTCTTTCTATTAATTTCTTATAATAATAAAAGTCATATAAGCAAGATAACTTATTGCTAAAATACTTCCTTCTACTTTATTAATTTTTTTCTTAGTAATCGCAAAAATATACGCTACAATTGAAACAATCACCATAAATGTCATATCAACAAATACTTCTGTGCTCACTGCAATTGGATGAATAAATGCAGACATTCCTAAAATGAAAAATATGTTAAATAAATTAGAACCAATAACATTTCCTAAAGCAATATCACTTTCACCTTTTCTAGAGGCTACAATTGAAGTTACTAACTCTGGTAAAGAAGTTCCTACCGCAATAATAGTTAACCCTACTAAGTTTTGACTCATACCCCAAGCTAATGCAATATTAGAGGCTGCATCTACTACTAGCTTACCACCTATTACAATCGCTGCTACCCCACCTACTGATAATAAAATACTTTTACTCATAGGCATCGGCTTAATATCTTCCTCTTCACTGACTTCTGTTCTAGATGTAAGTGCCAATTCTACTAAATAATACATAAATATTCCAAATAGCACTAATAGCATAATACCATCTGCTCTTGTTAGGAAATTAGCTGTTGCTCCTTGGAATTTAATATCTTGTGCAAGCACTAAAAGTACTACTCCAGATAGTAATACAAAAGGAAATTCTTTGGCAATAATTGATTTTTTCACATTAAGTGGACAAATAAATGCAGCTATCCCTACCACTAATAATAAATTAAATATATTAGACCCCACTACGTTTCCTATTGCAATTTCATTTTGCCCCTGTAATGCTGAAGTTACACTTACTGCTGCTTCTGGTGCACTGGTTCCAAATGCAACAATGGTTAATCCAATAATAAGTGTAGGTATACGAAGTGTCTTGGCAATAGAAGATGCCCCATCTACAAAGTAATCTGCACCTTTAATAAGTAACACAAATCCAATCAAAATCAAAATATAATCCATACTTCTACCTCCTTAAAGTTAATTGTTTCAGATTTATAGCAGTTTTATACACGACAAAAAAGACCTTCAGGATAAATAGTCATAAAACTTATCTATCCTGAAGGTCTTGCTATCAAGAGAATATTCTCTCGCTAATTAACCGAGTGTATGTACACTGTCATGACGATTAACTACCACTTAGCGTGTCAGCTACTCCCCTTCGGGGTATTTCATTGTATACCCTCATTATAGCACACTTATATTCTTAGTCAATTGTCTAATTTTTATATTTTATTTTCCTGCCTATACGTTCTATACTCAGTTGGAGACATTCCTTTATATTTTTTAAACCGATTTGAAAATACTAACGAATCTGTATATCCAACTGAAGCTGCTACTTGGGTAATCGTCAGCTGAGTAGAGCCTAACAACTCACATGCTCTTTCCATCCTATAATTTATCAGAAATTGTTGAGGAGAAATGCCCGAATAAGATTTAAATAACTTATATAAATAACTTCTATTTAAATTTAAATACTTCGCTATATCATTAATAGTAATATTCCTAAAAAAGTTATTTTCTATATATTCAACAGCTTCTAGTGCATAGTCCTGGACAGTAGGAGCTACTAAAAGTGTATCCTCTTTTCCCAACGTGTTATTTTCTATCATTAAACAAATAAACTCATACAGTTTAGTAAGCACTCTTAATTGTTTATTATAAGTTAGACGAGTACACTCTACCATTTCCTGCATACATTGTTTAAGTCGTTCATCTCCCGTATAAGAAAATACAGGTTGATTCACACTCAAGTGCGCCTGTGCAATATATTGAGAGGCCTTTGCTCCGTTAAATCCTACCCAAAAATACTCCCACGGTTCATCGTCACTTGGCCCATAATCTCCTAACACATCTGGTGGAATCAAAAAACCTTGTCCCTTTTTTATTTCATATGTAACCCCATTAATACAAAACTTACCCTTTCCTTTTACTACATAATGAATAAGATAATGGTCAATTACACGAGGACCATATACAAGTTTAGGGTTACATTTTTCAAATCCACAGGTACTAATATTAATATCTACATTATTTTTATTTTTTTCTCTAAAATCCATTTTGTTCATTTGTCTTACCTCAAACTGTCATTAAGTGACATTATATCATATATAAGAAACATTATTCTATATATTTCAATTAGCCTAAGGATTAAAATACATAAAGACAAAAATATACAACTTGAGAGGATACTATCTTAATGCAATCACAACAAGTCGTTCGTCGCTACTCTCTGGCTTATGCTACTAATACGTTTGGCGGCAATCTATTAACAAGTACTTTCGTCCTTTTGCTTTCTCAGCTTAAAGGATTTTCCCCCCAGCAAGTCAGTGTCATCATAGGCGTTACGCCATTGTTAATTATTCCTGGCACACTTTTCTGGGGTAAATTAATGGATAAACATAAATGTTTAGTTCTAGCGATCAAATCAGTTTTACTACTCAATGCTTTTTCAATGTTATTGTTATGTGTAATTGGTGATTTTCGTTTATTCTTTATCTGTAACCTTATTCGCGGTCTTTTACTTCAACCTTCTGGTGGTGCAGGTGATGAATACATGCTCAATCTTTCCAATAAATGCAATGTAGGCTATGGTCGTTTACGCGTATTTGGAACTATAGGATTTGGTATTGGTGGTTTAGTTGCTCCTATCTGTATTTCTATAGGTGGTATACTCGGACCTATACTTTTAGGTGCTTTCTTCATGGTTATTTCTTTCTTCTTATATCATCCACTTCCTGAATACGCCAAAGAAGATTTACTTCATCCCTTTACTGATATCAATCCTACCCCCAATAAACGTTTAGATTTTAGCGTCTTTAAAAATAAACAGTTCCTCTTTTTCCTTTTTATCGGTTCCGCAGTTTTCGGCACCCTCCAAGCCGCTGTAGGATATGGCACACAACTTCTCCTTATTGAATTAGGAGCTCCTGATGAAATTATAGGTTCTGTTTCTTTTATTATGATTATTTTTGAAATGTTTATACTTTCTAATATACATAGATTAAGAATTTCAAAAAAACCTTATTTACTTTATGCGATTGGCCTCTCTATTCTTTGTGTAAGATGGGTTATTACAGCTTTTGCAACAAGCTATTTAGTAATCTTACTCACTATTACCATCCATGGATTAGTAGTAGGTATGCTTCTTTCTGCTCAAAATCATCTAATAGGTACTTTAGTTTCTCCAAGCGAACGCTCTACTGCCTTTTTAGTGAATAATACTTGTGTAATCACAATTGTACCTAGCTTACTTAACCTCATCACAGGAGATTTATTGGAGCAAGTTGGCTATCAAGTATTTGGCTTAACTTATTTATCCTTCACTGTTATTGCTTTAATAGCCATTATACCTAAGGTACTGAAAGAGTCTAAGCAATTACTTGTTTAAATAATTGCATTCAAAATATAAAAGAAGCTATCTTGTGCTGATAGCTTCTTTTATATTTTAGCTTTTTTATTTTATAAGTTCTTCTAAATCTGATTTATCATAATTTGTATTTCTAAAACCTTTAAACATATCTCTCATAATAACCATCCCATATGGGAATTGTGCAAAGAAGCAATCTTCAAACTGACCAGTTGTTTCCCCTTTAGCCAATTTTTCTTCAAATTCTACTCTTGCTTCTTCTATGTGACTATCTAATATAATGTTATATGTCTGTACATGTCCTAATGTCTTACTAATTTCACCACTTCTGAGCCTCTCTAGTGTTTTCTCATTAGTCATATCAATCATTACTTCAGCTATTAATAAATCTCCAATTTCTCTTTCAAGTATTCCCTTGATACGTTCTTTAATCTCTGCATCCTCTTGTTCTTTATACCACTTAGTGAGTTGGCTTAAATTAGGCATGTCCACTCTTTTACCTGCTGCATTAATAAAAACAACTTGATCTGCTTCTAATGCTAATCTATCTAATTCTTTTCTTTTCATAAACATCACCTTTCTTTATGGTTTTAAATTTAGGTTTTGGCTTTTCTTTTTTCTCTATAGTGTTCCCCATTGTTTTGATATACATTGAAAGCTCTCTAACTTTCCTTAGTCCTTCTAAACTCTTTACTTGGTTAATGTACTTTACACTTCCCTTTTTATTGAGCCTTTCTAGCATCTCTAAAGTATCTTTTTTCTGATTTTCACTTAATCTATTTTCAGTACACCAATTACTAATATACTTTAAAGTTTGTAAGATTTGCTCTTCACTAATCTTACTTGGTTCAGCAATAACCCAAGTAAAATCTTTTCTTCTTTTTCCTGGTGGGTAAGCCTCTTTAAAAAACTCAATAAATTCATTAGATTCTTTTGCAACAATGATAGTTACTCTCTTACGAAATACTGATTGAAGTTCTTTTTGTAGTTGTACCACTGTATTTGGCTTAATCGTACTACTTAATTTTTCAATACTTTCGTATACATAATCATATACCTCTTGCCATTGATTCTCTTCAAGTGCTTCTTTTTTTACTTTTTGTAGGACTTCAATATATTCTAAAATATTCTTTTTACAATTTAATTCTCTGCCATAAAGTGTTTGCCACATTTGTATAGGATTTAATTCTTTTAAGTTTACCTCTGTTTGATTAGTCATTCTGTTATTCCTTTCTTAACTTGTATTACTATTCTATCACTTATTTTTGCCCATAAAAAGCATTAATAAAATACACCACTCCTTACTTTTTAAAGAAGTGGTGCTAGCTTTAGTGTTTTTGTGCAACAACGATACAATGAAAGCTTTCATTTTGATCATATATTTCTTTTTTAAAACTTCCATACACCGCTTGTACATCAAAGCCTTCTAGATTCAATAGCTCTACTAATTGTTCTTTTTTAAGTGGAATAAGCTGAACAGAATTCTCAAATGCTTGATCATCTACTTTTAGAAATGTTTTAAATTCTATAGATTGGGCTTTTTCATCTATCCTATAATTCCTATTAAAAACTAACTTAGAATCCGAATCAGTTAAAGTTGGTAACTCTGTAATACCTTTTTCTAAGATTCTATTATAGTTAATAATTTGAATCACTATCTTACCTTTAGGCTTTAGGACTCCGTAAAGAAGATTAAAAAAGCTTTGTATTTCTTGGATCGTTCTAAGGTGTACTAATGAATTGCCAATACAAAATCCCATCTCGTAAGGCTCACTCACTACCTCATCTACTTCCAACATGCTACACGCTCTTAATTCTAAATTAATTTTTTCTTCCTTAGCCTGTTCATAGGCTTTTTGGATCATCCCCAAAGACAAGTCTATTCCTAACACTTTATGTCCTATCTTTGCTAATTCTATGGCGTAAACACCATTTCCGCAAGCTATATCTATGACACTTGAAGGGTTAGACCCTATGATTTCCTTCAAAAATTCTAATTGTTCTTTTCTCATTGGAAATATTTGATCATAGTATTTGGATAACTCTTGGTAAAATTTCATTTGTAGCCTCCTCAATAGTCTATGTGTATGAATTCATAGCTTTAATTCTATAATTCTTTTGATAAGTTATTGTATCCATAGCTACTTAATTTATGTTATTTACCAAATACCAAATTCTACACCATATCTCATATAAGTTTTAATATCCCAAGGATTTTGTTCATCGATTTCAAACATTCTTGCCCCCCTCAGACGATGTTTTTCTTCTTCTGTTTCTCCCTTACATCCATAATGATTGTAACCAATTGCTCCATCAAACCCTAATTTTATACCATAGACATCTCCTACAAAATCATTAATATGGTCATGTCCTACGAACACCCCTTTGACATCTCCACGTTCTAGAATCGCTGAGAACAATCCACTATTTATAGCTGAATTACATACTTGCTCATTAGCTTCCCCCACCATCTGAGTCTTTTCTGGATTTTGAACGACTAATCTATGTTCTGGCAACGCCATATGGAAAAACATTAATCCTGGAATCTTAGTTCCTTGTTTTTCTTCCATTCTTTCAGACTCATTATAATACCATTGAATTTGCTTAAATTTAATGAAGTCATAATCTGTACTTCCAGCTAACCCATTAGGTAAAATCTCATACTGCTCTGCTAATTTTTTTCCCGGATTTGATCTATTAATATATGTCAGTGAATCTAGTGCCCATACATTAAAAATTTGTTTTTCCCCTTGTGAATCATATACAGGTAGCACATAATTACCTATTCCCGGAAGTGTTTCTAATCCTCTTTGACTGATGCAATGTGGCATACTTTCATATATATTTTGTTGAAAATCTTTTCCAAATTTAGGATCTTCAATATACTCATCATCATGATTACCAAATACATGGGCCCAACAAATAGCTTTGTCTTCCATTGGTTTTGTCAATGTCTCTACATACTCTTTAAAGTAGTCCTCTGAAGGTACTGTCCCATTACAGTTATCTCCATTTAAAAATACAAAATCCGGTTTTTCTACCTCTATTATTTTTTCAATACAACGAATTGTACGCTCATCTACAGGTAATTGATCTTGAGCATCTGAGATAAGCATGATTTTAAATTTACCATTTTTAAATTTTAATTGATTCATTATGTATTATTCCCCTTTGTCATTTACTGTATTGTTTAAAATGTACCATAAAAAATTAAAATTTTATATTGATACACAATACAAAAAAGCTTACACACTTTTGTGCAAGCCTTCTTATTCTTTATTAATTTTCTACCGTACTAGCTAATCTACATAAAAAAAATCCAAGGTTTCATATTGAACCTTGGATTTTTCACTGTTCCCGACTGGAATCGAACCAGCGGCCTACCGCTTAGGAGGCGGTCGCTCTATCCTACTGAGCTACGGAAACTCATTTCTCTTTCTATGATACTCCCACTACTATTTGTAGTCAAGTCTAACTTGTTTTTATTTTTATTTAATCTTCATTTCTTACTATCAAAAGAAAAACTTAGTCACTCTAAGTTTTTCTTTTTTTCTTATTCTATTATCATTTTTCCTTGTACCCAACAAGTTCCCATAAATCTCATTCCTATAGTTGGCATTCCTATAAGTGTATTACAATTTATAGCAACTTCTAATGGCATATCATTTACACTTATACTTAAGAGATAGAACTCCTCTTTTGTCTTTTGATTTATTCTCTTATCTATACCTGTTATTTCTCCTAGAACTGCATAAACCGCATCTTCTAATGTAACAGGTATAAAATATCCACTCATAATAGTTAGAAAATCTTCTTCTTTCAACCTTTGCTTAAGTTGTTTATCTAATGCTTTTTCCTCTTCTTCTAACTTCTTAAGCGCATTTTGATCGCCTTCTTTTATAAGTTGTAGAATTTCTCTGAGTTTTGATCTTTCTTCTCTTTCAAGCACATCATCTTCTTCATTTTTTTCTACTGGGAGTACAATCGTTCCTTCACAAGCTAATCCTGTTATATTAATTTGTTTGCATACTATATCTTTTCTTTTAGCTTCTAAATATTCTACTGCATTTTGAAGCCAGAAAATCACTTGCATTCCCGTCTCCCTATGTTCACAAATAACATAATAATCTTCGTGATAATTTATATTTTCAACTTCTACATTTTGAACATTTAAGCTAGTTGATGCTTCTATGTAAGGCTCACATTGTAAAACTTGAAGCGATTCTTGAGTTTTCTTATCCAAAGTCATACGTACTGATATGTATATATTATTCCCGAACTCTTTGGTATACTCCGCCAAGATTCTTTTATCATCTAACCTTGTAGCTATCTGAACTGTTGGATTTTCTAATATCTCTTCAATCATGTTGTCTAAAGCTTCATCACTTTCTAATTTTGAAAATCCTATTGCCGCTAATGTATTTTCCATTTGGCGCCTCCTTTCAATGATTAGTATTTATTTTCATAAGTATTTTATCCTAATTATCTTTCTTTCCCATTATACCACTACCCGCCTATTTAAAATAGTCAATCTCCATATTTTTAACAAAGAAAAAAGCAAGCTCTCGCTCACTTTTAATGTTTAATCCAATATCCAGACTTCCCACAATTAGGACATGTTACCGTATTATTTACTGTGCTACTATAAAATCCACCCATCATCATCATAGGCATCATATCTACAAATCCCCCATACGGAGCTATACTCATTGTATTCGTTAATCGCTCTATACCCGTCATATCATAACCACAATTACCACACTCATATTGATACATTTTATTCACTCCTTAATGTATGGTTTTCATTAGTGTTTAGCAATTTTTGTGATTTTATTCATTTCCATTTATTTGTTCATTTTGCATTATTTTATGTTGCTTTTTTTGGGCAAATATATTATAATCATAAAGCTTACACATTTATACATCATTAATAGACAAAAACGCTATGAGCCTACCTCATAGCGTTTTTTATTTTTATTTAAATTTTACTGATTCAGATTCTGTTGTAAGCTTTTCAAAGATAAATCCTTGTTCTTTTAATCCTTCTACAATTTCTGGAAGAGCGTCTACCGTTGTTGTTTTTGGCGCTGCATCATGCATTAATATAACTGCATTATCAGTATATTTTGCTCCGTTCAGTACAGAGTTTACAATCACTTGCTTATCTTGTAATCCTTTCGCCGCATCCATAGAATCTACATTCCAATCGAAGTATGCATACCCTTCCGCCTCTACTGCTGGTATAATCTGATCCATTAAATCTTTTCCACCATATCTATGACTAATAGTATTATTAGATCCTCCTGGGAATCTCAGTACATCTGGCTTTACACCTGTCTCTTTTTCAATCAAATCAGAAAGTCGCTTTACATCTGCCATAAAAGAATCTACATTTTGATAAATATCTTTATACTCATGCGTATTAGAGTGAATAGCAATTGTATGCCCTTCATCTACAATTCTTCTATAAATATCTGCTTGATTTCCTTTCCCTAGTACAAAAAATGTTGCTTTAATATTATTTGCTTTTAAAAAATCTAAAATTTGTACCGTATTATTACTTGGTCCATCATCAAATGTCAAATAAGCAGATTTTTTATTCTTAATTTCCGAATTCAAATCTATAGTTATTCCCTCTTTTTTTAAATTTTCTACTTCACTTTTAAGTTCTTCTATTTGTTTAGCTACTTGTTCTTTTTGCGTTTGAAGATCCGCTAGTTTAGTATCTAAATTTACTTTAGCAGCTTCTGCTTGGATAACCTCTTGAGTAATTGTTTCAAGTTCTTCTGCTTTAACTTGATTATTTTTCCACATAATCCCTGATGTAGCTACTAATAAAATCCCTAATACAGTAAATAAGATAGTAACTCCCATATCACTCTTTTTTTTATATCTCATGTTTTTCTCCTTTATTTAACTCACTAGTTCATACTCTCAGGAATGATAACAGGTTCGTATCTCCATAAAATATTTTTTAAGCTTTCAGCTTCTGCTGATAAATCTTTTACTCCCTTTTCTAAAACAGGTAGCTCTTTTTCTATATTAGCCGTTTCTATTTTTATAGTTTCTATTTGCTTTTTAGCAGTGGTTATTTTCTTACCTTTTGAAAAACTAATTGATGTTAAACTAATTGTACTTATTGCTCCTATTAATGCAAAAAGAGCCGCTATTAACTTAAAGTTAACTCTTCTACGTGTTGTTTTATAAGGTGATCTGTATGTACTCATATTATGTCCTTTCATTTATAAAATCCATTTCACTTCTATCATTTATTATACCCTTCTTATACCTTTTGTCCAATAATATTTATTACTTTTACACTGTTATTTGATGGCATTTTCTAGTTTTTGATTAATATCTATTTATTTCTCTATTTATCTTTATTTTTCGAGACATTCTTTTAAAATGAATATATAATAAATTTTATATTATTATATACTTATTTTATACAATTTATCCATTATAACGAGGTGCTTAAAATGAATACTTTTTATTCTCTTAATGAACAAATTATCTATCCTCATGTAGAATCTTTATGTAGCAAAATCCACCAGGATAAACACGAACTCTACATAGACGGAGCTCTTGCATTTCCTAAAGATGAAAAGTTCCTACCTGGAACTATCTCTAGTAGTTTTTGCTACTTCCTTACTTCTTTAGACCAATCTTCTGAGAAATTCCAATTATGGTGCACTAAAACTTCTGAGATGATTGCTCATAACAGTACACTCACTATGAGCACATTTGGTATCTTAGAATTTTTATCTGCACTTTATGAACTCCAAAAGCATAGCCTTTTAGCCGCAATTGTTTCTCAGGATGTTCTAGATGTTCTCATCCAAAAATTAGATTGGCACGTCTTCGTAGATGAATCTACATGGACCCTCAAATCAGGTTTACCTACTAATTATTTCGGTGTTGCTTTTAGAGTAGCCCTACTTAGAGAACAACTTGGCTGGGATCCAGAAGGTGCAAGCACTATTCTGCTTGATATACTCACCAAACATATTGTTGATCACTCCGGCCAATACCTTTACATGGATGAAACAAATGGTGAAGGGCGTTTTGATAAGTACACCGTTTCTATCGCTGCTGAACTTTGTGAGTTACTTGTAGAGTTTAATAAACCTATTCCTGATATTCTTAGACAGATTATGCAAAAATGCTGCGATATCCTTATCCAACTATTAGACGTTAAAGGTAATGGTTTCTGCTATGGTCGTAGTATCGGTTCCCATGGTGAAGCCATTATTATAGAGACTTTCCCTGTTGCTATTCGTATGGGACTTTTCTCTGACGAAGAGCTTCCTTTCATCTATACCGCAACTTACCTAGCTGCGCATAAAATCACCTCATTCTGGTATAAAGATTGTAGAGGCGGATTCAATATTTGGGATGATGGTAGACGCACTGATCATTATCGCGGTAAAATGCGTGTTCTTGAAGTAAACCTTGATATGTCTCTAAAAATGTTACGTGCTGAACGTCATTTAAAAGCCGCTAAACTTAGTCATACTCCGATTTTATCTGCTGCTGTTTATCAAGTATGGCTAGATAAACTTCCTAAGATAAAATATTTCTGGTTTGAAAAGGAAACTTATGAGAGAGGTCTACTTATTGTCCGTACACCAAATCATATTTTCAGTCTTCCTTTAATTAATGGTGGACATACACACTACTCTCATACAGCATACCTTCCTATTCCATATGCTATTGGCATCATAGAAGGTACACCTGATGAAAGCAGACCATTTTTAGTTCCTGAACTAACCCTAGAAGATGGCCATAAACTTATGCCGCTTTCTTATATGAAGGATATAATAATAGACGAATCAACTCGTCAAATTAGTTTTAAACAAGATGTTTTATGCAGTTTAGAAGATAAAGGTTGTCCTCATCCTTTCAAAGGCATCAGCTGTATAACAACTTATACATTTGAAGAAAATAATATCTCTAGAAAAGATGAGTTTACTGTTGATAGTGAGCTTAAAGTAACTAAGGTTTCACTCGAACTAGATACTTTTTCTTCTCTTATTTCACAGGGTACTCACACTTTATCTCTCGAAGGAGAGCTCTCTCACTTTAATATAAGTGGATTAAACATTATTCATACCGAAGATGTTTCCAACAATCCTACTTATAATACACCTCATGGTGCACATCAACTTAATGTAAAATGTGAAGGCACGCCAAGCTCCTCAACCTTCACAACTTCTTGGAGTTTCAACTATAACTAAAGTTTATGACCCTTTCATAACAAAAGAGCAAAGAAAAATTTAACATTTTATTTGCTCTTTTATTGTTTACCCAAAATCTCCCTATTATAATTCATTTTTTCTTTCTTATAATAAGTAATAGATTAATTTACTAAAGGAGCTTACTATGAAAAAATTTAGTCCTACTTTATTAGCTTTAGCCTTTACACTCTCTTTTTCCTCTGTAATTAGTGCAGCATCTGTGCCTTCTTCTATCACCCAAGCTATGCCTATCATCAATGGTAAACCAGTTATTTCGTTAGAAAAAGCTCGCACAATTGCTTTACAAAAAGTACCTAATGGACTTATTACACATATGGAATTAGATAAAGAAAATGGTAACTACATTTATGATATTGAGATTTTAAAGGGCCAATACGAATATGAATTAAAACTAGATGCCTTCACTGGTACTGGCATCTCTCTTTTCAAAGATAGAGAGGATTGGTCTCAAAATGTAAATATCCAAAACCCAAGTCTTTCTACTCAGTATAAAATCATTCCTATGAGTCAAGCGACAGACATTGCACTTAATCAAATTCCTAATGCTCAAATTATCGGAATCGAATTAGATATGAAAAATAATATCCCCGTATATACTATCAATCTTTTCAGAACACATATGGAATATGAAGTTGCTATCAATGCCCTTACTGGTCAAGTTCTCAATATCGACATCGATGAACTTAATGACTAACAAAAAATACCTAAGAGATGATCACATCATCTCTTAGGTATTTTTATTCTATATAACCTAGTCTCTTAGATATTTCACTTGCTGTTTTTTTCATTAAAGTAATAATTTCTTCTGGTGGACATAGAATAAACTCCCTACTCTGTCCCGCAGTACTAATGGCTGCTATAATTTTTCTACGATAGTCATAAATAGGTACTGCCATACAGAAAATACCTTCTTCATGCTCTTCATTATCAATAGCATACCCTTTTATTCTAGCTTCTTTAACTTCTTCTAGTACCTGATTTGGTCCTTCTAATGTTGTAGAAGTAAACTTACTAAAAGTCTGTGTTGAAAGTTTCTCTAAGATTTCTTGATCCGTATCTTGTAACATTAAAACTTTTCCCACACCAGAACAATATAAAGGAATACGTCTGCCTATCTGCGAATACATTCTAAGGCTATTAACACTCTGTATCTTTTCTATAAAGATTGCCTCATTACCTTCTAAAATAGCAAGTTGTACAGGCTGTTTAAGTATATTCACAAGTTCTCTTAAATAAGGGGCTGCCTCTGTCTTAAGCTCAATACTATTAAGTTTGATGCTACTTAGCTCCACCATTTTTAAACCAATATGATAGTTACTTCCTATCTTCTCCACAAAGCCTCTACTCTCTAAAGTCGTTACCAACCTATGCACTGTTACCTTATTCAATTCTAATAGAATTTCTAATTCTTTGCATGGTAAACCTTGTGGGTGCTCAGCTAATATCTCCAGAAGCTGTAATGCCCTATCTACCGTTTGTAATACACCTTTAGCCATAATCTAAGTTCCATCTTTCTTAATATGATATTCTTACATATCATTATATCCAAAATAGCTATTTAATACAAATTATCTAGCTAACCATCCACCATCTACTGCTAGTGTATATCCATAGATATAGTTTGCTGCATCAGAAGCTAAGAATACTGCTGCACCTGCTAAGTCTTCTGGTGTTCCCCAACGATCAGCTGGAATTCTATCTAAGATCGCTTTATTTCTTTCTTCATCTGCTCTTAAAGCTGTTGTATTGTTTGTAGCCATGTATCCTGGAGCAATCGCATTTGCGTTGATACCATGTTTAGCCCATTCATTAGCCATAAGTCTTGTTACACCCATTACACCGCTCTTACTTGCTGTGTAAGAAGGAACTCTGATTCCACCTTGGAATGATAACATAGATGCGATATTGATGATTTTTCCACCTGTACCTTGAGCCATGTATTGTTTAGCTGCTGCTTGTGAGAAGAAGAATACAGTTTTGATGTTGATGTTCATTACATCATCCCAATCTTGCTCAGTAAAGTTGATAGCATCTTCACGACGAATAATACCAGCATTATTTACTAAGATATCGATTTTTCCAAATTCAGCTACTGCTTGATCAATAATCCCTTGAAGTGGCTCAATGCTCATAAGGTTAGCTACAACACCTAAGAATTTTTTACCCATTTTTTCAATCATTTCTTTTGTTTCTGGCATTTCTACATAGTCAACACCTACAACATCTGCTCCTGCACTTGCAAGACCTAAAGCGATTCCTTGACCTAATCCTGTAGATGCTCCTGTTACGATTGCAACTTTACCTTCTAATGAAAACTTATTAAGAATATTGTTCATCTCTATTTCTCCTTTTATTTTATGTTTCATTATATGAAACTTTAATTTCTTTATTTGAAAACTTATCTTTATTTTACTCTTACTTTTTACTTTAGTCAATATATAAATTTCTTTTTTAGTAACCTTAGTTTCATATAGTGAAATTATAGTTTTTTATCCTATAAATCCACTGATAATTAAGAATCTATTGAAACTCAATTCAAATAATGTTATAATTAGAAATAAGTTGTGCACGCATAGCTCAGCTGGATAGAGCATCTGACTTCGGATCAGAGGGTCGTGGGTTCGAATCCTACTGCGTGTGTATAAAAAGAGAGCAAAGTCATATATCAATTAAAATATATGACTTTGCTCTCTTTTTTCTTTACTATTTCACTTCTTCTTTTCCTATAACTTTATGCAGTATCACAACAAACCATACTAAAGATACTCCTAATAATGCATGACCTAATCCTGCAATATGATTAAGTCCTGCAAACTCCAATCCTTTAACTTCTACTACTCCTCTTACTAAAAGAGCAACCCATACATAGATTAAGCTGACATTATAAAGAACTAACCATTTACCAAAATGTTTAGTTTGTGAAAGCATAAAGCTTTTTTCTAACATCATTATAATAATAAACATGAAAAATCCTAATATTAAGGCATGTGGATGTAACGCTCTCAAGGTAGTTGTTCCCTCAAATCCATTCATTTTAGTAAACTCTCTAAAAAAAACACCGCCAACTAATCCTAATATCAAATAAAACGTAGCTAAATTTAAATATTTTTTCATCACTAATCCTCCTAAATGTGAACTCTCCTGTCCACAAATACCTATTATTTAATAATAATTATATACTAATATATTTTATCATTCAATCTCTATTTTAGAAAAACAAAAATCCTATAAGTCTCTTTATATGAGATGACTTATAGGATTTTCCTATTTCCATACTTTTTCGAATACCTCAAGATGATTAATTTGACTATCTAAATGATCTGTTACATAACTTGCAATAAGCACACCTGAAAGGATATTCCCTAACTCCCTATTAGGTAGATTAATATCAATACTTCCTGCTAATTTAGCTTTCTCACAAATCCCCTCAAAAATCATATTTAAAGTAAGTGAATTATAGTAAGTATATTCATTTTCCTCAATTCCATTAAAGAAATATACAAATTCTGCATCTGTAAGCTTCATTTCATTTTTTTCTTCACCTACATTAAGTAAAAAGCTAATATAACCATCTACAAACCTAGAATATTGTGTTTCTTCATTAAACCACTTATATAACTCTTTAATTTTATCTTCGAAGGTCATATCTGAATCCCATTGTTTAATACGTAGAGCAATGCGTATTGTAAATATTCTAAGATAATAGTGAAAGACATGATCCTTAGTTGAAAAATAATTAAAGAAAGTTCCTCTTGAAATTTGGGCTCTTTGACAAATTTCATCTACTGTTATAGAAGAAAAATTTTTTTCTTTTAATAAATGAGTAACTGCCTTAAGAATTGTTGTTCTTGTTTTTACAAAATTTATTTTTCTTAAAGGAAAATTTTCTAAAGACTCATACATATTTATTGACTCCTCTCAACGTTCAACGTTTTAACTTCCTTTAAAGTATGGTCTATTTTATATAATCTATTCATTTTTTATGTGTTTATTTTTTTTATCCATCATAAAGTCTAATAGTGTATGAAAAAGATAAAATAAGTTTATATTTAACCTAGATTTTTAACTTTAGTATTGCTATATTATAATATATAAAAGGAGGTCAAAAAAATGGAACATAATATTATAGACGAGAAAGTTGAAATCCTAAAAGCATTAGCTCATCCAGCTAGGCTATGCATTGCGAGAAGACTTCATTATAGAGGAAAATGTAATGTAACAAATATACAAACTTGCATGGAAATGCCTCAATCTACTATTTCACAACACCTTTCTAAACTTAAATCCGCCGGTATCATTAAAGGTATCCGCTCTGGCTTAGAAATCGAATATCATGTTGTTAACGAAGATGCCATTCGTATTATTGAAGCATTATTCCCATGTGAATGTGAGGAGTCTGGAACTGTATCCCATGAAGAGTAATCTAAGATTTATTACCTATACTATTATTTTATATCTAGTATTTTGCCTAGGTATTTTCGCGCTTCCTTTACCTAATATTAGCGCTGAAGGAGCTATCCTTATTGAGCCTAAGACAAATACTATTCTTTATTCAAAAAATGCTAATGAAAAATTTTATCCGGCTAGTACAACAAAAATTCTTACTTGCCTTATTTTAATAGAAGAGATGCCCATTACTCAAATATTAACCAAATCAACTGATAGCATCCGTAATGTCCCCTTTGATAGTAGTCATATCGGTCTAACTGTTGGTGATCAATATGCTTACTTAGATGGCCTTTATGCTATCCTTATGGGCTCTGATAACTTCGTTTCTTATGATATGGCAGAATTTAATGCTGGGTCTCAAGCTGCCTTTGTAGAAAAAATGAATAAGAAAGCTGAGAGTTTGGGCGCTATATCCTCTCACTTTGTTAATCCCCATGGTTACCATGACCCTAACCATTACACTACGCCATACGATTTAGCACAAATTGCTATTGGGGCCTTCAATAATCCCACTTTATCTGAGGTTGCTGGAACTCCTAAGTATGATTTTTCTGTTATTAATACAGGCAAAACGATTCCCTTAGAGCATACCGCTGCTTTGTTAGATACGACCTCTACCTACTATAATCCTGCAGTTACAGCAGTTAAAACAGGTTACCATACACCTGCAGGTCGTACCTTAGTTGCTAAGGCAACTTATGATGATATGGAACTTATAGGTGTAATTCTAAAAGCTGATAATCCCAAACAGTTTTCAGATATGAATATTTTATTTAACTATGGCGCTGAAAACTTTAAACGCCTTCCTATGGGTGAAAGTGGCTTCTTTATAGAAAATATATCCTATTCTCCTTGGGCGAAGGAATCTATTAGCTATGCACTTTCAAATGGCTGGATTGCTCGTAGTACTCGCAACTATATGAGTACACTCACAACAAATGAATTCATTACTTTACTTAAAAATGTTCTCTCCCCAGAAGATGCCCCTGTATTGTATGCGTATGATTCATCTAATCCTTCCACTACACTACTTGCTAATAAAGCGATTACACGCCAAGATGCTGCCTATATTCTCTATAAACTTTGTAATCAGCTACCGCTTAAATCCTATTATTTATATGATAATATAAATATTCCCGACTTAGCTCCTTTACCTGATTACTATCAAGAAGCTATCCGATTTACTTCTCGTACCAATTTATTAGGTACTCCAAATAGTGTATTTAATCCTTCAGGATTGCTTACCTATGAGCAGGCTATTAATATAGCTTATAAGTTAGATAAATTCTTTAGTGTGGCTATCCCTTTTATATTTAATTAAAAAACAAAAAAGGAGTTATAAAGCTAGTTTTTCTACTAGTTTTATAACTCCTTTTCATCTATAACTTCTTATCAAGTTACTTTCTCAGAGTATCTATGCCCTCTGTAATAGCCATTTATTATTTTCTTGTGATTCTATCAATACCACCCATATATGGACGAAGTGCCTCAGGAATAATTATAGAACCATCTTCTTGTTGGAATACTTCAAGAATAGTCGCAGTTGTACGACCTACAGCTAAACCACTTCCATTAAGTGTATGAATAAATTGTGCTTTATCTTTAATATCATTTTTGTACTTGATATTGGCACGTCTAGCTTGGAAATCTTCAAAGTTAGAACAACTTGAAATCTCTACATATCTTCCATAGCTTGGCATCCAAACTTCGATATCATAAGTCATTGCTGAACTAAATCCTAAGTCTCCTGTACAAAGTCTTACCACTCTATATGGTAACCCTAATGCTTTTAAAATTTCTTCTGCATTATTAGTTAATTTTTCTAACTCGGCATATGAATCTTCAGGTTTTGCAAATTTAACTAATTCTACTTTGTTAAATTGGTGCTGACGAATAACACCTCTTGTATCACGACCGGCAGAACCAGCTTCTGCTCTAAAACATGCTGAATATGCGCAATGCTTGATTGTTAAGTCATTCCCCATAAGGATTTGGTCTCTATACATATTTGTCACAGGAACCTCTGCTGTTGGTACTAAGAAGTAGTCTGTCCCTTGTACTTTAAAAGCATCTTCTTCAAACTTTGGTAATTGCCCTGTACCTGTCATACTTGCTCTATTTACCATAAATGGTGGCATTACTTCTGTATAACCATGTTTATCAATATGCATATCAAGCATAAAGTTAATAAGTGCACGCTCAAGTCTCGCTCCAAGACCTTTATAAAATACAAATCTTGATCCTGTTACTTTTCCTGCTTTTTCGAAGTCTAAGATATCAAGACCTTCTCCAAGATCCCAGTGCGCCTTTACTTCAAAATCAAACTGTGGAATTTCTCCCCATTTACGAAGTTCTAAATTTTCTTCATCACTAGCACCTACTGGTACTTGTGGGTTTGGCATATTCGGTAATGTAAGAAGAATTGCTGAAAGCTTTTCATCCGCTTCTCTTACTTCTGTGTCTAACACTTTGATTTGCTCTGATAGTGTTTTCATTTCAGCTAATACTTCTGTTACATCTTTACCTTCTTTTTTCATAGCAGGCACTTGCTTAGAAACTACATTTTGCTTATTTTTAAGTACCTCTACCTCTGCTAATAACTCACGTCTTCTTGTGTCTAATTGTGCAAACTCATCTAAGTTGTAAGTTCCGCTTCTTTTATTAAGCGCTTCCGTTACACCTTCTAAGTCACTACGTAATAATTTAATGTCTAACATCTCTTCACCTCATCTTAAACTTTTAGAAAATAAAAAACGTCCTTTTATCCATAGTTAATAGATAAAAGGACGAGTATCTCTCGTGGTGCCACCTTCGTTCGCTAGTTATACTTACTAGCCTCCTATCGCTATACAGGGCGATTCCCCTCTGATTCATCACCAGATACTCCGAAAGTGGATCGTTCTAGTCTGTTTGTTAGTTCTCACCATCCACTAACTCTCTGAAAAACTTCTCTAAAACTATTCTTTCATCAATGCATTTTCTATATAATTAATTTCTTTAATATTATAGAATATTCACTTTCAAAAATCAAGAGACAGGCCTTTCTTAAATCAGAAAAACTTTTTTATTATTTGTGTATATCTATTCCATATTAGGTCAATAATATGATTGTACCAAGTGTGAGGTACATCGCTAAATCCCCCCTCAACCTGAGTTTCCTCCCCCGAAACTCAGGTTATTTTTTACCTTTTTTATATATCTTCGATTCCTTATCGTTAACATACTTTCGTTAAATTTTTATCTTTTCTTATCTTTTTTAGTGCTTTTATTATTCATCTTTTATTGTTCCTATCTATCTTTTATTTCATTTATTATTTATATTAAAGTACTTTATATGAGGTTTTATCTTATTTATGATCATTTTTTTAACGTATGTTAATTTTTGAAAATTTAAACGTTATTTTTTTAACACTTTTTATTTGACACTTTTTTATCAATATGCTATTATTAATTCATAAGCAAGGGAAACACCTACTTTTCACTATATATTTACTCATATCTCGTTTCTTTTGCACTTTTTATTTATCTCTTATTGTTAAAAAACTAACGCTTTGAAGGTAATTAAAAATTTTATAAATGACAAAAACTAAACTAAGCAAACTATAAAAATATCTATAAATGTGTAAGTAATCTTAAGGAGGATTTAATAATGGCTGATAAAAAAGTAAAAATTGATACACCTGTAGTAGATGCTACAGCAATGGTTAATGAATTAGTACAAAAAGCAAATGTAGCTCTTAAAGAGTTTATGGAACTTAATCAAGAACAAGTAGATGAAATTACAAAAGCAATGGCTCTCGCTGGTTTATCAAATCAAATGAAACTTGCTAAAATGGCAGTTGATGAAACAGGTCGCGGAATCTTCGAAGATAAAGTTACAAAAAACATCTTCGCTACAGAGTACATCTACCACAGTATTAAATATGATAAAACAGTAGGTATCATTGAAGATAACGAAACTGAAGGATACATGGAAGTTGCTGAACCACTCGGTGTTATCGCAGGGGTTACTCCAGTAACTAACCCAACTTCAACAACAATGTTCAAATCTATTATTTCTATGAAAACTCGTAACCCTATTATCTTTGGATTCCATCCATCAGCTCAACAATGTTCTGCTGAAGCTGCTAGAATCCTTAGAGATGCAGCTATCAAAGCTGGTGCTCCAGAAAATTGTATTCAATGGATCGAGCATCCATCTGTAGAAGCAACTTCTGCACTTATGAATCATACTGGTGTTGCTACAATTCTTGCAACTGGTGGTCCTGGAATGGTTAGATCTGCATACTCAGCTGGTAAACCTGCACTTGGCGTTGGAGCTGGTAACGTACCTTGCTTCATTGAAAAAACTGCTAACTTAGAGCAAGCTGTAACAGACCTTATGCTTTCAAAATCATTCGATAATGGTATGATTTGTGCATCTGAACAAGCAGCGATCATTGAAGCTCCTATTTATGATAAAGCTGTTGCATACATGAAAAAACATGGTTGCTACTTTGCTACTAAAGAAGAAGTTAAAAAACTTGAACCAGTTGTTATTAATCCAGAAAAACAAATGGTTAATGCAGATATCGTAGGTAAATACCCTTATGAAATTGCTGCAATGGCAGGAATCACTATTCCAAAAGAAACTAAAATCCTTTGCTGTGAAATTGATGGTGTAGGTGCTGAGTACCCACTTTCAAGAGAAAAACTTTCTCCAGTACTTGCTGTTGTAAAAGCAAAAGACATTAATGATGGTATCACAAAAGCTGAAATTATGATTGAGCTTGGTGGTCTTGGACATTCATCTGTTGTTCACTCAACTAATGATGAAGTTATTAAAGAATTCGGTCAAAGACTTAAAACAGGTCGTGTAATTGTTAACTCACCATCTACTCATGGAGCTATCGGTGATATCTACAATACAAATATGCCATCACTTACACTTGGATGTGGTTCATATGGACGTAACTCTACTACATCGAACGTAACAGCAGCAAACTTAATCAATAGAAAAAGGGTGGCGAAGAGACAAGTGAATATGCAATGGTTCAAAATTCCAGAAAAAATCTACTTCGAACAAGGTTCAGTTCAATACCTTGCAAAAATGCCAAACATTAGCCGTGTATTAATCGTAACTGATCCAATGATGGTTCAATTAGGTTATGTAGATAAAATCACTTACCAATTAAGCAAAAATCCAAATAAATTAGCAATCGAAGTATTTAGTGATGTAGAGCCAGATCCAGACTTAATTACAGTAAAAAAAGGTACTGAAGTAATGAACTCATTCAAACCAGATGCTATTATCGCACTTGGTGGTGGTTCTGCTATGGATGCTGGTAAAGCAATGTGGTTATTCTACGAAAACCCAGAAGCTGACTTCATCGGTATGGCACAAAAATTCGCTGATATTAGAAAACGTGTTTACAAGTTCCCTAAAATGGGTAACAAGTCTAAATTTGTAGCTATCCCAACTACATCTGGTACTGGATCAGAAGTAACTTCATTCGCTGTTATCTCAGATAAGAGCAAAAATATGAAATACCCACTTGCTGATTACGAACTAACTCCAAATGTAGCAATCATTGATCCAGAGTTCGTTATGACTGTTCCAGCTTCTGTAACAGCAGACACAGGACTTGACGTATTAACACATGCTATCGAAGCTTATGTATCTATCTTAGCTTCTGACTATACAGATGCTCTTGCACTTAAAGCTATTCAACTTGTATTTGACTACTTACCACGTTCATACAAGTTTGGTGCAAAAGATCCTCTTGCTCGTGAGAAAATGCACAATGCATCATGTATCGCAGGTATGGCGTTTACAAATGCCTTCCTTGGTATCAACCACTCACTTGCTCATAAATTAGGTGGAGAATTCCATATTCCACATGGTCGTGCAAATGCTGTATTATTACCACACGTAATTGAATACAATGGAGAAACTACTCCATCTAAATTTGTTATCTTCCCTAAATACAATAAATTCATTGCTCCAGAGAAATATGCTGAAATCGCTAAAGCATTAGGTCTTCCAGCATCTACTCCAGAAGAAGGTGTTAAATCTTTAGTTAAAGCAGTTAGAGATTTAATGAAAGAACTTAATGTACCATTCTCAATCAAAGAAATGGGAATCGACGAAAAAACTTACATGGATTCATTAGAAGACTTATCTTATAAAGCATTCGAAGATCAATGTACAACAGCTAACCCTCGTTTACCAAGAGTACATGAATTACAAGAAATCTACAAAAAAGCTTACTTCGGAAAATAATTTTCCTTTGTATAATTACTCAAACAAACAAAAACAGCCTAGAAATTCTAGGCTGTTTTTGTTTGTTTGAGGTTTAATCTTACTAGCCTTCCTTCATATAATAAAGTATACCCTTTTTTAGGAGGTTAATTTATGAAGCCTATCATAGGTATTCCTACGCATCTTATGTACGTAGGCTCTAGCCCATCTGGTGGAAAAGAAATTTCTTATTGTAATGAAGATTTTAGTTTAGCAATCTATAGAGCAGGTGGTATGCCTCTTCTCCTTCCTATTTTAGAGTCCAAAGATGATATCCTTAACCAGCTTCTTCTATGTGATGGCTTACTCCTTCCTGGCGGAGATGATATCAATCCACTCTTATACGGCGAAGAACCTTCTCCTCACTTGGGTGAGGTTTATGCTAAAGTAGATCATTATGAATTAATGCTCACACGCTTTGCCCTTTCTAGTAATAAACCTATATTGGGTATTTGCAGAGGTTGTCAGCTTCTTAATATTTCTTTAGGAGGCAATGTTTATCAAGATATTAGCGAATATCCTACACCCTATTTAAAGCACGCTCAAAGTGCCCGTAGATTTGAAGCAACTCATACGATCACATTTGATCCTAACTCCCTGCTAGGTAAACTATTTAACCCTACTATTAGCGTAAATAGTTTCCATCACCAAGTTATTCATACACTGGGTAAAGATCTTATTGCTACTGCACATGCAAAAGATGGTATTATTGAAGCTATTGAACTTCCTTCTAAACCATTTATTGTAGGCGTTCAGTGGCATCCCGAAATTATGGTTAATGGTTCTGATGAAATGCTCCCGCTCTTTAAACAATTTATTGCTTCTTGTATCTAAAAAATAGCTCCCTTATTTTCATAGGGGAGCTATTTTCTATTTTTTAGCTGTGGAAGGTTTTCCATATAAACTTACATACTGTATAAAAGGTTTAAATTCTTTTGCTACTTTATCCCATACTAAAAATGTTTCTAATAGCCCTAATGTATTTGTTAATTCAGGGCCAATAATTCTTTGAATAGCATCTAAATTATAAATACCACTATTTTGATAGTCTACTGGATTCAAACTATTAAGGCCTAAAATTTCTCCATAAGCCTCTTCCATTAAATTGCCATCCTTATCATATATTTTCATAAGGTATTCATCGTCTTCTTGACTTACATCTAATATATACTTCTTAGGGGGATTATCTGCTGTTATTTTCACTTTATAGTTATCTTTATATTCTACTAAACCTGTATTTTGTTCATTAAACCGATCAGAATCAAAAATCAATATAGGTCTATTATTTTCAAATGTATATAGATAAGAATTTATACCTCCACCTTCTTCACCCGTATACACTGTTACTAAAATATCATCTCTTTTATCTCCAGTAAAATCTTTTACAAATAATGTAGGATAATAACCTTTTTTTACAGGTAAATCAATTTCTATATTTTGTCCTGTACTTCCCTCTTTAATAATCAACTGTAGATCCTCTACTAGTTGACTCGCTTCTCCATAAGGTCTATCTCCTACTAAGTAAATAGTATCTGGCAATCCTGTTCCGAATACATCTGCCTGTTCTAAGTTTAATACTTCATCATCAAATTCTTCACCTTTTTTTCGTTTTAAAACTATATTACCAAAGTACATCTCTTCATTGATAATACTTATAAATCTCGCTTGTAATTTATGAAATAGCTCTTGTAACTCAAACGTATTTCCGATGGCATCTATTCCTAACTTATCATTTTCAATGACATCTACAAATCCTTTTATGCCCTTGCCATCTTCATCATCATCCTCTTTAATTTCTTCAAGTACCCATTTATTTTCTCTTTTTGCTAATACTCCTATGTAATTTACTCCTTTTTCTTTAAAGCAAATTACTATTTCTGGCATATCATCTTGGTCTAAATCTACTACTAAAAACTCCGCGCCCTCTCTAGTTGCGTGTGTTAACTCTATGTCACTTCTTTTGTCTATAAATCCTCTCAAAACATTTTTTAGGTATATATTCATGCTTATACCTCCAATCTTATTCATCATAACATTTTATGTTTTAATACAGGTATATATGCGCTAATAAATAAAGGAAGTAGCATTATGCTACTTCCCCTATTACATTCTTGAGCCATTTTCCATTTTTAAGTCTAATAAGTTCAAAAACAATTTTAATACATTCCTCTGTAGAGAGTAAAAAGAATACTACCTGAATAGGTAAAACAAATATAGTTGCTGCAATAAATGTCAGTGGTACAGAATATAGCCAAATTGTTCCTGCTTGTACTAACATAGAATAAGTGGTATCTCCGCCACCTCTAAATACGCCTACAATCATAACCATATTAAATGCTTTAATTGGTAAGAATACAGCCATTATCCGAAGGACATCTAAAGTATCCTGATAAGTTGAAGGTGTCACATTAAACATTTTTAAAATTTGCGGTGCTAATACCCAAATGCCAATCGCCATAATAATGCTTACTATCGGTGTCAAAAGACCTACATTACCCGCATATCTTCTAGCTTCCTCTTCTTTATTTGCCCCAATTTTATTTCCGATCATAATAGCTGTTGCTGTAGCCATTCCTACTAACAATACAGTAAACATATTGTTTAATGTATTAGCTATTTGCATAGTTGCTACTGCATTGGTTCCAATTCTAGCATACGCTACTGAATACGCAGCTAACCCAACTGACCAAACCAGTTCATTTACAATGACAGACCATGATGTCTTAAAATAAATTTTAACAAAATTGCTATCAAAGCTAAAAAGTTCTTTAAGTCGTGACGCTACAATATTTTTACTTATATACACATAACTTACAATATAAATCATCTCTATGAGACGTGCTAGCATTGTAGCAAGCGCAGCTCCATATACGCCCATTACTGGCATCCCTAATTTTCCAAATATAAAGATCCAGTTTAAAATTGCATTGGTTGCTACACCAATTAAACTAGCATACATCGGTACCTTAACCTGACCTGTACTTCTTAATGCTGAAGAAAATCCCTGAGTAAAGTTAACAAAAAGACAGCTTATACCTACTATTTTCAAATATCCACTTCCTAATGTAACTACATTCGAATCATTTGAAAGAATACCCATAATAAACTCTGGAAAGATTAAACAGCCTGCACCAAATAACACCGATACTACCATTCCCACTGAAAGATCTAGCCCTAGGACTTTTTTTATACTTACAATATCTTTTTTTCCCCAATACTGTGCCATAAATACACTAGCTCCAGCATTTACTCCTATAATACAGAGTGAAAAAATGAATATAAACTGATTGGCTAACCCTACTGATGCAATCGCTTCTTCACCTAATTTTCCAACCATTACATTATCAACCAAATTTAAAGATGAAGTAATAAAACTTTGTATTGTAATAGGTAAAGCTAACACCCATAAATTTTTTAGAAATGTTTTGTCTCTACATACTCGCATTATTGCATTAATCATCCTGTCCCTCCTCATATTCGCGCAAAAAAAAAGAAAAGCTATGGGTTAGTACAGCCGCCCATCTACTTTTCTTCTTATTCCGTACATAGTTTATTTTTCCTTTGCTATTTTCCTACAAAACTCTAAAAATGTCAACTTGAATTTTTCACGTATAACTACTTTCGTATATTTAATCCATTTAGAGAATAAAATATATTGATTCCCTTTATTAGGAGAAACTTATATGCCTACATTTAGAATTCTCTCATTTGATGGTGGAGGTATCAGAGGCGCCCTATCTGCACGTATTCTCAAAAGATTGTGTGATCGCTATCCCCAACTCATTTCCCAGACAAATCTTTTCGCTGGCACTTCTACAGGTTCCTTAATTGCACTTGGCTTAGCTTATGGTAAAACACCTGATTTTATTGATAATATTTATAACTCAAAGGATATGAAATATATCTTTACCCATACTCATAGAGGCCCCCTAAGACCTAAGTTTGACAATAAACATTTACGTAATGTATTGTTAGATATTTTTCCCAATCAAGCTACTTTAGCCAGTCTTGATAAATATGTTTTCATTCCTTCCTTTAACGTTAAAGGTTATACAGGTAAAGCAGATCAAGCTGTATTCTTTAATAATCTTACTAATAATCCTACTATCTCCGAAACACTTATCAATGCTGCTCTATATAGTTCGGCTGCACCTATTTACTTTCCCTCTGTTAATAACTTTATAGATGGAGGAATTATTGCTAATTCCCCAACTGCCGCACCTCTTATTTTTACTCAAGCTGTATTTCCCAATACTTATCGCCTCAATAATTTTAGGCTTCTCTCTATCGGTACTGGTTTCTATCCTTCCATCATCGACAAGGATTCTTCTAAATGGGGTGTATTACAATGGAGTATTAATCCTTTTTGTGAACTTAAATATCCTCTTATTTCATTTTTGCTGGAGGACTCCCCTGAATTAGAATGTATCTATTGTGAACAATTACTCAAATATAATTTTTTTAGAATTAACCCAGAACTACCTCATCGTATTAATCTATCAGATTATAAGAAAGTACAAGAGCTTAAGGAATTAGGCAATTCCATTGACTTATCTAAAACCTATGATTTTATTGAAAACATTTTTCTTAAATAATTTCAATATTTCATTCATATTTTAAAACTATTACAATATAATTACTATAGTTTACTTTAGTTGATTTTCCATTATAATTGACTTTAGTATAAATTTAAAAAGGAGGTAGAATCATGTTTAATATTAAACTTAATTTAACACAAACTCAACTGAATATGCTTTGCACTATATCAAGTCTACCTCTCAATCAAGGGAACTAATTTGGATATTTTTTATCTAAACTAGTTATATTATTTTTTCGTTCTTTAGAGAGCATGACTATTGTCATGCTCTTTTCTGTGCTTAAAATAATTACTCTGATTAAGAGGCTACTTTTAAGGGAGGTTTTTATGAAATTTATTAAGTTGTATGTTTTAAAACACTGGAAGATTTTATTTCTTCCTATTATTGCTATGTTTATCACTTTAGGTATTGATGCTTCTTTTCCATACCTTCAAAAAGTTTTTGTTGATGATATTATTTTAGCCAAAAGCTCTAATTTACTCATTCCTTTCTTCAGTTTGTTCTTAGGTTTAGTTCTTATGCGCTGTATATTTGGTTATACCAAGGAATATCTATTTGATAAGTTTGCACTTATCGTCTCCAAATCCATTCGCAAAGACCTATTTACTAAAATTCAAACTTTTGAATTTGGATTCTTTGATTCAAATAATACCGGAGAACTTATGTCTCGTATGGGGGAAGATGTAGACATTGTATGGGAAACCTTAGGCTTCGGTCTGCGTTTGGTTATTGAGATGATTATTGTCTTTACAATGGCATCTGTTATTATGCTCTCTATGAATGCTACTTTAGCCATTATTTGTTTAGCCATTTTAGTTCCTGTTGCTATTATCGGCTGGTTTTTTGAAAAAAAGTTTTGGGACGTTTATTTAAAAATCAGTGATCAAACTGCTGAAATTAATTCAGTTACTCAGCAAAACATATCTGGCATTCGCTTAGTCAAATCTTTTGCACGTGAAAAACATGAAATTATGAAATTTTTAAACACAAATCAGGATCTGTATGATCTCAATCTTGCTCAAGCTAAGCTTGTTAGTCAATTTGTCCCTGTTGTTGAATGCCTCACCCAACTCTCCCATATAGCCATTGTAGTCGTTGGAGGTTATTTTGCCATTACAGGTTCTGTAAGTATAGGTGTTTTGGTTGCTTTCTCCAGTTACATACTCGATTTATCTTGGTGTGTACGTAGTATTAGTTCATTTATTACTATGCTTTCTCAGAACAAAGCTTCAATGGATAGACTTTTTAAGATTTTAGATAGAGAAACTCAAATCACCTCTCCTACTGAAGGCTATAATCCATCTATCGTTAAGGGAGATATTTGTTTTAGAGATGTTTGTTTCTCTTACAAGGATGAAGAAGTGCTTTCTCATATCAATCTATTTATTCCTGCTGGTAGTAGTGTTGCAATCATGGGGGCCACTGGTTGTGGCAAAAGTACACTGCTCTCACTAATCGGACGTTATTACGAGGTAACTAGTGGAGAAATTTTAGTAGATGGCATTAACATTAAAGATTGGGACCTAACCACTCTTAGGAATCACCTTTCTATTGTTTTTCAAGATACATTTTTATTTTCGGATACAATTAAAAATAATATCGATTTTGGTGAAACTCATTCCTCTGTTGCAATTACTGAGGCTGCAGAGCTAAGCTGTGCTTATAACTTCATCAATGAATTAGAATTAGGTTTTGACACGGTTATAGGTGAAAGAGGTGTTGGCCTTTCTGGTGGCCAAAGGCAACGGCTGGCCATCGCGCGTGCTCTACTTCAAAAATCTCCTATCCTTATATTAGATGATGCAACTTCTGCTCTCGATATGGAAACCGAATACACTGTACTTCAAAATCTTGCTAAGACAAATAGTAAATCTACAAGATTTATCATTGCTCATCGTATCTCTGGTGTGAAAGATGCCAATATCATCCTTTATATGCAAGATGGTAAGATTATTGAGCAAGGCAATCATGAATCACTTTTAGCAAAAAAAGGCTCTTATTATGATATTTACTGCGATCAATTTCAAGATTTTACAGATTACAAGGAGGTGAATTAATTTGGATGAAAATACACTCAAATCCTCTAAATTAAAAACATTAGGCCGCTTACTTACCTATATTAAACCTTATAAATGGAAAACTACCGGCATCATTTTTCTCTTACTACTTATTATGGGAATAGGTACTCTAACCCCTTATCTCATGAAAGTTTGCATCGATAATTTTGTTACAGTAGGTAATGTTTCCGGATTATTTTATATAGGTGCTCTCCTAGTCGGCATCACTTTATTTTCCATGATTCTTTCTAAAATTAGAATCTACTCAATGAGTAAAATTACTAATACTGTGCTTATTGATATTCGTAAGGAAATTTTTACCCATTTACAAACGCTTAACTTTAAGTTTTTTGATAGTCGTCCTGTTGGTAAAATTCTATCTCGAGTTATTGGAGATGTTAATGCACTTCAAAACCTATTAAACAATAGCATTGTTAACTTAATCCCTAATCTCTTTACAATTACAATGGTTATTCTTATGATGTTTACCCTAAACTTTGCATTATCATTAGTTTGTATCTTAGTTCTTCCAATCCTTTTTGCCGCAATGTTTATTATTGAAGTAAAATCCAATAAACTTTGGGCAAGATACCGTGAAAATCGTTCTGAGTTTATTGGCTATACTCATGAGGCTTTTTCTGGTATGAGAGTTATCCAGGCCTTTGGTAAAGAAAAATATATTCATAATAAATTTAACCATTCTCTTGATAGCCATGGTAATAGCTTTTTAAAAGCAGTTAAACTTCAAGATTATTTCTGGCCAATGGTAGACCTCTGTAGGGGATTAGGTATTTCTACAGTTCTATTTTCTGGTTTCATGCTTTACTCTAAAGATCTTGCTTCCATCGGCACTATCATGGCATTTATTATGTATATTGAGATGCTTTGGCAACCTATTATGAATCTCTCTGCTTTTTATAATGCCTTTGTAACTAATCTTTCTGCAGCTGAAAGAATTTTTGAGGTCTTAGATACTACAAATGATATGCTTACAGATGACCCTTATGTTGATTTGCCTACCATTAATGGAAAAATCGAATTTAAAAATGTCACTTTTTCTTATGATGATGATGATAAACATGCTTTGAAAAACGTATCTTTTACCATTCATCCTGGTGAAAAAGTTGCCTTAGTAGGTGAAACAGGTTCTGGTAAAACGACTATTACTAATCTTATTAGTAAATTTTATAATCCCTCTTCCGGTAAGGTATTAGTAGATGGTATTGATATTAAAACTGTTGAAACTGAAAGTTTACGTAGC
>JBOFPL010000092.1:0-1614 GCA_051659885.1 Cellulosilyticaceae bacterium | reverse complement strand
CTCATTTCATCTTTTCTATTAAGCTATAAGATTAGCGCTTTACCACGCCAACTTCCTTTTTTCCACCTTGTATATACCACTATCGCTCTTAAACATTCATCTAGTGCCATAGCAATCCATACCCCTATTAGTCCCCATCCTAAACTAATGCCTAATACGTAAGAAAGTAATGCAGCTACTCCCCACATTGAACCAATCCCCAAAACAACTGGAAACTTAATATCTCCTGCTGCCTGAAGTCCCCTAATGACTACTAAGTTTACAGACCTTCCAAACTCTAAGGCAATATCGATAAGCATAATTTGCTTCCCTAAAGCAATAATTTCTGGGTTATCTGTAAAGATTCCAAATATAGGCCCACTACATAAATACATAATGATGGATACTGTTAAGGAAATAATCAGAGTTGGTTTTAACGTTCTTATAATGAGTTCATAGGCTCCCTCTTCATCTTTTGCTCCTACCAAATGTCCTACGATAATTTGAGTAGCTGATGAAATAGCTGAGGCATATAAGAATGAGAACCATGCCAGCATATTGGCATACACTCTTGTTGTCACAGAATAAGTGCCCATCATATTTACACAAGTTAATATAACCATTTGTGCAATATTATAAGAAATAGACTCTCCCCCAGAAGGTACTCCTATCTTTAAAAGCCCCATAAAGGTATCCTTTGGAAAAGGTCTTAGATACCTTAACGAGATTTTAGCATCTAACTTACGTACAAAAATAATGATAATAAGTATTAATCCAATACTTCTACTAATTACACTTGATAAAGCAACCCCTGTAACGCCTAGCTGAGGGAATCCTAAATAGCCATTTAAGAAAATAATATTTCCTACTACATTCACTATATTAATAACAGTAGAAATAACCATTGTTTGTTTCATCAATCCATTACTTCTAAAGATTGCCCCAAAAGTCATAAAGACTGCTTGTACAAAAATAAATCCTCCTACTATATTAATGTAGGTTTTAGCATCTGCATAAAGTTCTGGGGGCATATTAATTAACTTAAATACAGGTTCATTGAACATGTAAATCAATAACCCCAGCAAACCACTAAACACTAAATTTGCAAATACCGCTACTGAATACACTTCTGATACCTTTTTATAATTTTTAGATCCCAAGTACTGCGAAACCATAATGGTTGTTGCCATACTAATAATATTAAAAGTAATGGTTAGTAGATTCATGATCTGATTAACATTCCCTATCGCTGCTACAGCTGTCTCAGAATACCTACTAATCATAAATTGATCCATATTTCCTACTAGCATTTGTAAAAGTAACTCTACAAATATAGGCCAAGTTAGGACAAATAAAGACGTTTTTTTGTCAATTGATTTGATATTTCCCATCTGTACTCCCTGTCTGTTTTTTATATTTTTAAACCGTTGTACATTATATCATATTGTTTCTTATCTTTGTCTATCATTTTCTTTACAACCTGTTGACTTTTTACTTAAATCAATTTATTATAAAGAGGTAATGACATCATTACATTATTTCATAACGAGGTGATATTGATATGTCTAATATTTTCGGATTTTCAAGCGCTAGACTTGAAGAATTAGGTGCTACATATACTGCAACAGAAGTTTA
>JBOFPL010000091.1:0-4131 GCA_051659885.1 Cellulosilyticaceae bacterium | reverse complement strand
GCTTGGTCAATATCCAGATGATTCATTTGTTCACGCGTGAACACTCTCATAGAGAATACCTCCTTCACAACATAGAGTTGTTATTAAATATATGAAAATTAATAAAATAATATTAATGCTAAAATATAGAAAAAAGAGTGTTGACATCAACAGTATAATTGTATACAATTATACTTAATAAAAAATTAAGAAAATTAAAACATAGATAGGAGGAAAAATAATGTTTGAAAAAGATAAAAGATCTAATTTGTTAGAATTACCAGAGTGTAGATATCAACTACAGGAGGTTGATTATCCTAGGATGTTTAGGGAGTTTTATCCTTATGAAGAAATTCCTAAAGTGGCTTTCAATAATATTAGAGTGCCTATGTGTATGCCGGAAGAAATTTGGATTACAGATACTACATTTAGAGACGGACAACAATCTAGAGAACCTTATACTGTAGAACAAATGATATATATATATAAACTACTTAGTAAGTTAAGCGGACCTAAAGGCATTATAAAGCAAACAGAGTTTTTCCTTTATAGTGAAAAAGATAGGAAAGCAGTAGAGGCTTGTATGGAATTAGGATATGAATTTCCAGAAATTACATCATGGATTCGTGCATCTAGAAAAGACTTTGAATTAGTTAAAGCAATAGGAATTAAAGAAACAGGGATACTAGTCAGTTGTTCGGATTATCATATCTTTGAAAAATTGCATATGAAAAGATCAGAAGCTATTTCCCATTATTTAAGAGTTGTAAAGGAGTGCATAGAAGCGGGTATTAAACCAAGATGTCACTTTGAAGATATTACGAGAGCAGATATTTTCAATTTTGTTATCCCATTTGTAAGAGAGCTTAGAAAATTGATGGATGAAACAGGAATACCTATAAAAGTTCGTGCATGTGACACGATGGGATATGGTGTAAGCTATCCAGGAGCTATGCTACCAAGGAGTGTACCAGGTATTATTCATAGTTTACACAAAGACGGGGGAATGCCTCATGAATTAATCGAGTGGCATGGGCATAATGATTTTTATAGGGCAGTATCAAATTCTTCTGCAGCTTGGCTATATGGATGCAGTGCTGTAAATTGTTCTTTATTTGGCATAGGTGAAAGAACAGGCAATACACCATTAGAAGCAATGGTCATTGAATATGCACAGCTAAGAGGAACCCTTGATGGAATGGATACCATGGTTATTACAGAGTTAGCAGAGTACTTTGAAAATGTAATAGGAGAGCATATTCCGGAGCGAACACCTTTTGTAGGAAAGAATTTTAATGTGACAAGGGCAGGTATTCATGCAGATGGATTACTTAAAAATGAAGAAATTTACAATGTATTTGATACAGATAAAATATTAAATAGACCTGTAAGGGTAGCGATTAGTAATACATCTGGATTAGCGGGAATGGCTCACTGGATAAATACTAATTCTAATTTAGTAGGAATAAGTCCAGTAGATAAGAATGATCCGATTTGTAGGTTTTTAAAAAATTGGGTAGATAGTCAATATGATGAAGGTAGGGTAACTGTTATTGCAGATAAAGAATTAGAAGAATTAATTGCAAAATATACAGAAAATAATATACAATAATAAAAAGCGTATAAGGAGGTTAGAAATGGGAATAACTTTGGCTGAAAAAATATTAAAGACTCATCTTGTAGAAGGTGAAATGATTAGGGGAAATGAAATAGGCATTAAAATAGACCAGACACTTACTCAAGACTCTACAGGAACTATGGCATATTTACAGTTTGAAGCTATGGGAATTGATACAGTAAAAACTAGGAAATCAGTAGCATATATTGATCATAATATGCTACAACAGGGATTTGAAAATGCAGATGATCATAAGTATATTCAAACAGTAACGCATAAGCATGGTATTTATTTTTCAAGGCCGGGCAATGGCATTTGTCATCAAGTTCATGTAGAAAGATTTGGAGTACCAGGAGAAACTTTATTAGGATCAGATAGTCATACACCTACAGGAGGTGGTGTGGGGATGCTCGCTATAGGTGCAGGTGGATTAGATGTAGCTGTAGCTATGGGGGGTGGAACCTATTATATTACAATGCCTGAGATTGTAAATGTTGAGTTAGTAGGGAAACTAAAACCTTTTGTATCTGCTAAGGATATCATATTAGAGGTACTCCGAAAATTAACAGTTAAAGGTGGAGTAGGAAGAATTATTGAATATACCGGAGAGGGTATAGATTCTTTGAGTGTACCAGAACGTGCAACAATTACGAATATGGGAGCAGAGTTAGGGGCAACAACTTCTATTTTCCCAAGTGATGAAGTAACTAGAAGTTTCTTGAAAGCACAGGGAAGAGAAAGCGATTGGAAGGAATTAAAGTCAGATATAGATGCAAGTTATCATATGAAGTTAACTATTGATTTAGGAGAACTTGAGCCTTTAGTGGCTATGCCACATAGCCCAGATCATATTAAAAGTGTAAGAGAGATTGAAGGAATAAAAGTTAATCAAGTGGCTATAGGAAGTTGTACTAATGGTTCTTATCTTGATTTAATGAGAGTAGCAAAAATTCTAAAGGGCAAAACGGTTCATCCAGATGTAAGCTTGGTTATTTCACCAGGTTCGAAACAGGTGTTAACAATGTTAGCTGAAAATGGTGCATTAGCAGACTTAATATCAGCAGGTGCTAGGATTTTAGAATCAGGATGTGGACCTTGCATAGGAATGGGGCAGGCACCAGCTACAGATGCTATTTCACTAAGAACCTTTAATCGTAACTTTAAGGGGAGATGTGGGACAGCATCAGCAGGGGTATATTTAGTAAGCCCAGAGACGGCTGCTATTAGTAGTATTACAGGTGTACTAACGAGTCCTATGGCTATTCAAGATGTGGATATCCAGGTGGATTTACCAGTGGTATTTAAAATACAGGATAATATGGTCGTATCACCAAGTGATGAACCAGAGAAAGTAGAAGTTGTACGTGGTCCAAATATTAAACCATTTCCACTTAATACTTCTTTAGAAAAGTGTGAAGGTAAAGTACTTATTAAAGTAGAAGATCACATTACAACAGATCACATTATGCCATCCAATGCGAGCCTACTTCCTTTTAGATCCAATGTTCCGTATTTAGCAGAATTCTGTCTAACACCATGTGATCCTGAATTTCCCACAAGAGCAAAACAACATGGTGGAGGAATCATTGTAGGAGGAGAAAATTATGGGCAAGGCTCTTCAAGAGAGCATGCAGCTTTAGCACCACTTCAATTAGGTATTAAAGCGGTTATTACTAAGAGCTTTGCACGTATACATAAGGCAAATTTAATTAACTCAGGAATTATTCCACTTATGTTTATAAATCCAGATGATTATGACACAGTAGATGTATTAGATGAGTTAGAAATAGCAGATGTAAGGGCACAAATTTCAAATAGTAATCAAATAGTAGCGTGCAACAAAACAAAAGGAATGAACTACGAATTAAAATTAGAGGTATCAGAGAGAGAAAGAGAAATGTTAATGTTTGGTGGAAAGATTAATAAAATTAGAGAATTAGCAAACCAATAAGAATATGTATAGGGAGGATAATGTCTATGGAAAAGTTAGATAGAGCAGGAGAACATTTTGCAAAATTAGTAGCAGATCAACTCGCGAGAGTGGAATTAATGAAACAAGATGAGGGAAATGTAGATTATACGCAATTAGATCAAATTGTTGTAGGATGTTGTGGAGGAGATGGAATAGGTCCAGCTATCACTTCAGAAGCAGAGCGAGTTTTGCAAGCAGTTTTAAAAAGAGATGTAGATAAGGGAAGAATTATCTTTAAACAAATAGAAGGATTAACTATAGAAAATCGCATTGCAGTCAATAAAGCTATTCCAGATGATGTATTAATAGAACTAAAAGCATGTGATGTGATTTTAAAAGGCCCGACTACTACACCAAGTAAAGGGGATGGACCTAATATTGAAAGCGCCAATGTAGCTATGAGAAGAGAGTTAGATTTATTTGCAAATGTAAGACCAGTGAGTGTTCCGGAAGAAAAGATTGACTGGACTTTCTTCCGTGAAAATACAGAAGGAGAATATGTACTAGGTAGTCAAGGAATTCATATAGATGACGATGTTTCTTTTGATTTTAGAGTGATTAC